>NZ_SMKB01000468.1:0-1598 GCF_004348575.1 Actinomadura sp. 7K534 | reverse complement strand
GCCGCGAACACCCCCGCCAGCGCCCCCAGCCACCACGTCGTGCGCCGCCGCCACAGGACGGCCGCCACCGCCGCGAGCAGCAGGAACGCGAACAGCGTGTCCGACATGAGCATGTGCTCCAGCGCGACCTGGTGCGCGGGAAGCAGCACGGGGACCGTCAGCGCCGCCCCCAGCACCCCCGCCGCCCAGGGACTTACGACGTCCCGAGCGGCCCGCCACACCAGTACGTACACGAGCACACCGGTCAGCAGCCCGATGGCATGCTGCACGGACACCACGACCGTCAGGCTGTGGAACGGCTTCAGGAGCCACAGCAGCAGCGAGTACCCGGCCGGGCGCGTCTCCCCGGGCCGCGCCTCGATCGCCGACTCCAGGTACTCCGGCGAGTCGCCGAACCACATCGGCGCGGGGTACCCCAGCACCGCGGCGATCCGGACGAGGACAGCCGGTACCAGCACGCACACGAACGGCAGGTGAACGAGCACAGGTCGGGCACGCACCAGCAAAGACTACCCAGGGTGTCGGTCATCATCCGGTCGGACGATCACGAGTCGGAGACAATGCCGAGGACCGGATCCGGACACCGATAGCATCGAATCGCTCTCCACAAGGAAAGGATCTCCATGGCGAACTTCACGCTCGACGACGTTCGGCAACGGACGTACAAGGCGCGTGATGCCTGGTGGACGGTTCTGCTGGTCGATCCGCTCGCCTCCAGGCTGGTCAAGTTCACGGCCAACCGGACGCGGGTGACGCCGAACCAGCTCACTGTGGGAGCCCTTATACTCGGCCTCGCCGCCGGGGCCTGCTTCGCCGTCGCGTCCTGGCCCTGGCTGCTCGCCGGCGCGCTGCTGTACCACCTGTCGTTCACCCTCGACTGCATGGACGGCAAGATCGCCCGTCTGAAGGGCACCGGCTCGGTCTTCGGCGCCTGGCTCGACTACATCTTCGACCGCGTCCGCGTCCTGGCCTGCGCGATCGCCCTGATGGGCGGCCAGTACGCCGCCACCGGCAACGTCGCCTACATCTGGACGGCCCTGGCGGTCGTGTTCCTCGACATGCTCCGCTACATGGACGCGCTGGAGATCTACAAGGTCCGCACCCAGATGCGGAACACCCTCACCGCGGCCCGCCGCGAGGCCCACGACCTGGAGCAGGCCGCCCAGCGCGCCAACGGCACCCTCCCCGCCGACGACGACCTGATCTCCGCGGAAGAGGCCATCGGCGACGACCCGGACGCCGACCTGGAGAACCGCGTCATCGGCGACGACCCGAACGTCGCGCTCCAGCAGGGCTTCAACAAGCGCTTCCCCTGGTACGCCCGCATCCGCAACGTCCTGATGGCGGGCCGCATCCGCCCCCACCTGATCAGCGGCATCGAATTCCAGATGGGCGTCTTCATCGTCGCCCCCATGGCCGCCGCGGTCATCTCCGGCGCGATCATCCCGGTAGTCGCCGTCAGCGGCGCCGGCCTCCTGGCCTTCGAGCTGGTCATCATCTACAAGTTCTGGCTCTCCAGCCGCGACTACAGCCGCAACCTGGCCAACCTGAACGCCAAGATCGCCGACTACCGCACCCAACTCCCCACCCCCCACCCC
>NZ_SMKB01000467.1:0-1638 GCF_004348575.1 Actinomadura sp. 7K534 | reverse complement strand
GGGCGTGGACGCGGCGGGCGGTGTGGCACGGTCCGCCGCCGGGGGGCCGAGAGAGCGGATCTTGTCGCCGGGCATGGACGCGTCGATCGGCGTGCCGGGGTTGAGGACGAGGTTCCAGCCGGTGTCGGGCCAGGCGGCGACCATGTCCAGCAGGGTCGGCATGATGAAGCGGGACGAGCCGACGGCCTCGTTCATCCACTTGAGCGACGTGAAGATCTGGATGGACGTCCGGCCATGGACGGGGACGGGCCGCCACGGGAAGCCGGGGTCGCCGGGCGTGATGCCCCAGGGCGTGTCCGGGTCGGCCGGGACGAGGACCTGCGCGCCGAGGAGGATCTTGAAGAAGGCGTCGGTGTCGCGGCGCCGGGCGGCCTCGAAGAGCCGGCCCTCGATGTCGTTCTGCGGTTCGAAGCCGTCCGTCATGCGCTGGGCGGCGCGCTGGTCGGCCCACGTGGCGAGGCCGGGGAGCTGCTGCGCCAGGATGGTCCCGCCGGCGGGGGAGCCGGAGTTGATCGCCAGCACCCAGTCGTGGTTCGGCCAGTAGCGCAGCGCGACGGTGAACGGCAGCTTGATGTACTCGGTGCCGGTCCCGGCGGTGCGGGCCGCCTCGACGAGGCGTTCCGGGGACGTGAAGACCGGGACGACGGTGGAGCCGTCCACCTCACGGGTCTGCCAGGGGAAGCCGGGGCGCCCCGGGCGCATCGCGTAGTCGGTGTCGTCCGGGACGGGCAGGAGCACGTCGGTGCCGGCGAGCGTCTGCAGGAAGAGGTCGTGGTCGTTGTTGGCCGCGGCCCGCAGCAGTTCGCGTTCGACGTCGTTGGCGGGCTGGAACTCCTGCCGGGGGGACTCGCGCGGCAGGTCCCGGTGCTGGTCGCGGAGCTCCTCCCAGGGGGCGGACACGCGCCCGACCTGGGGCGGGCGGCCGTCGCCGCCGGCGACCTGGCGGACGAACCAGGCCGGCAGCCGCGCCTCGATGGGCAGGGCCGCGGGGACGCCGCGGGCGGGCGCGTCGATGGCGAGCCACCAGCGGTCGTCGGGCCATGTCTCGGCGATCTCGCCGAAGCGGACCGTCATGAAGTGCTGGTAGGACGGGCCGAGGCAGGCGCGCATCGCCGACGCCGACGTGTAGGTCAGCACGTGGACGCGGCCGTCCTCCTCCTGGGTCGGCCAGGACGGCTGCGCGTCGCCCGCGAGCATCCCGTCCACGAGGTCGGGCGGGACGGGGACGACGAGCTCGCTGTCCGCGATGAGGCGGAAGTAGCTCTCCTGGTCCCCTGCCCGCACGGTCTCCTGCAGCCGGTGTTCCAGTTCCGACGTGGGTCGCCACGCGTCGGCCACGGTCGCCACCCCCTGTTTCCTCCGTGCTCGTCCCGCGCGACTGCCTACGCTACATGGGCGAACAGGACCAAAGAGCCCCCTCGCCTGACTGTGCGGAAGAGTCCGCAGGTCAGCGTGCTGTCAGCGCCGCGAGGCCGATCGGGCCGCCGTCGCCGGGGCGGCCGCGCGCCCCCACCCGAACCCCGCCGTCCCGGGACGCGTCACAGCGAACGGGCCGAACCGCCCGAGTGCGGGAACCCCGCGAACGCGGCCGATGCGGAAACATATGCGGCACCGGTCCGTGATCAAGGGATCCGGGCG
>NZ_SMKB01000466.1:0-1639 GCF_004348575.1 Actinomadura sp. 7K534 | reverse complement strand
CAGGCCCCGGCTGCGGCGCCAGCTCCCGCCCCTCCCGCTCGGCGTCCCGGTCCGTCCGCAGCACCCCCACGATCCGCCGCATCTCGCTCAGCGCCGTCCGCCCGACCTCCTCGATCGTCGACATCGCCTCACGCGCGCTCCCCGCGTCCCGGTCGATGATCCGCCGCGCCGCACCCGCCTGCACCGTCATCACGCTCACATGGTGCGCCACCACGTCGTGCAGCTCCCGCGCGATCCGCGACCGCTCCTCGATCCGCGCCGCCCGCGCGTCGGTGCCCCGCGCCCGCTCCAGCCGCGCCGCCCGGTCCTCCAGCTCCGCGAAGTACGCCCGCCGCAGCCGCAGGTTCCGGCCCAGCACCCACACCCCGACCACCAGCGCGCAGTCCGTCACGATCACCAGCGGCGACGAGTCCACCGGCGCCATCATCAGGTACACCAGGAAATAGACCGACCCGAGCACCCCGCCCAGCGCGCTCTGCGCCAGCCCCCGGTGCGCCGCCACGCTGTACACGGCGATCAGGAACGCCGCCACGTCGGCCACCGACGGCGGATACCCCGCCACCGACATCGCCAGCTCACCGCCGATGATGAACAGCAGCACCGGCAGCGGATGCCGCCGCCGCCACGCCAGCGACATCGTCACCGCCGCGACCAGCAGCGCGTTCAGCACGTCCGGGTCGCGGAACTGCTCGTAACCCGAATGGTCCGGCAGCTCCTCCAGGAACAGCTCCGGCAGCCCCACCAGCAGCAGGCCCGCGGCCAGCAGCGCGTCGGCGGCCCGAGGACGCGTCCTCAACCAGGCGCGGAAAGCACGAAGACCACGGATGCGGGGTGACACGCTCTCACCCTAGGAGGTCGCACCAGGTAGCGAGCCCTCCTGAACGGGGATCCGCGGTCCTCCCCAAGGAGGACACGGGCGTCCCCACATGACAAAGCCACACCTGGCGTCACCGCGAAACTACAGGTCGTCACGCTCCCGCGCCGAACCCGCCGGCTCCGCCGCGTCCACCGGCACCGCAGGCCGCGCACCCGGAACCACCGGCAGCGGCGGGGGAGTGCCGCCGAACTCCGGGCACCGCTCCTTGTGATCGCACCAGTCGCACAACCGCCCCGGCCGCGGCCGCCACTCCCCGGTGTCCATCGCCCGCCGGATCGCCTGCCACAGCGCCTCCACCTTCCGCTGCGTCGCCCGCAGATCCGCCTCGTCCGGCTCGTACCGCAGGACCTCCCCGTTCCCCAGGTACATCAGCTGCAGCAACCGCGGCACCCGCCCCCGCAGCCGCCACAGCACCAGCGCGTAGAACTTCATCTGGAACAGCGCCCGCGCCTCGAAATCCGCCCGCGGCGCCGTCCCCGTCTTGTAGTCGACGATCCGCACGTCCCCGCTCGGCGCCACGTCCACCCGGTCGATGTAGCCCCGCAGCTTCAACCCCGAATCCAGCACCGTCTCCACGAACAGCTCCCGCTCGGCGGGCTCCAGCCGGCGCGGATCCTCCAGCGTGAAGTACCGCTCCACCATCCGCCGCGCCTGGCCCAGCCACTCCGCGAGCTCCGCGTCCCCGGCGTCCCCCTCCGCGAACAGCTCCGCCAGCTCCGGCTCCGCCGCCAGCAGCCGCTCCCACTCCGGCCCCAGCATCCC
>NZ_SMKB01000465.1:0-1642 GCF_004348575.1 Actinomadura sp. 7K534 | reverse complement strand
GGTGATGAGGAGGCCGCAGGCGGTGTGGAGGAGGTCGGCGATGCGGGGGCGGGTTCCGTCGGTGAGGGTGAGGCGCAGGTCGGGTGGGATGCGCTTGCCGAGGAGCGGGTGGTCGCCGGAGCCCACGTCGTAGCGGATGCCCAGCCCGCTCAGCATCCCCGCGAGATGCCCGGCCGCGTCCTTGTAGTTCACCAGCTCCCCGAGCACCTCGCGGACCGGGTCCATCTCCTCGCCGGTGAGCCGCAGCTCGATCGCGGCGGCGGCGTTGCGCGCCAGCTGCCGCCCGATCGGAAGGCGCTCGGCCTGGTAGGTGTCGAGCAGGCCGTCCGGTGCCCAGCCGTCGATCGTCGCGGCCAGCTTCCAGCCGAGGTTCACCGCGTCCTGCACCCCGACGCTCAGCCCCTGCGCCATGGCCGGCGGCTGCACGTGCGCGGCGTCGCCCGCCAGGAGCACCCGGCCGCGCCGGTACTCGCCGGCGACCCGGGACGCGTCGGTGAAGCAGCTCAGCCAGCGGCACCGCCCGTGGTGGATGGACTCGCCGGTGAGCCGCTGCCACGCGTCGGCGAGCTCGGCGTAGGTGAGCGAGTCCCGGTCCCGGGGCGCCATGCCCCGCTCGTGGACGACGACCCGGGTGACGCCGTTCTCCAGGTCCATGGCCAGGACCATGCTGCCGCCCGGCAGGTTCTCGACGATGCGGCGGCGGCGGGTCTCGATCCCGGTGACGTCGGCCGTGTAGAAGCCGCGCGTGGACGGCGTACCGGGGAAGGCGACGCCGGCCAGCTTGCGGACGGTGCTCCGCCCCCCGTCGCAGGCGACCAGGTACCCGGCGGTGTGCTCACCGCGGCCCTCCGGCCCATCGAAGGTGACCGTCACGCCGTCCGGCGTCTCCCGGAAACCGGTGACCTCGTGTCCGCGGCGCACCGGCACCCCGAGCTCGGCCGCCCAGCCCTCCAGCATCCGCTCGGTCCGGTACTGGGACACCCCCCGGACGCTGGAGTGGTCCTCCTCGAACATGCCGAGGTCGATCCGCACCCCGCCGAGGTGGCTGTCGGCGGACTCCACGTCGCCGAGCCTGGCGAGCAGCCCCCGCTGATCGAAGCACTCGGCCGTGCGCCTGGTGAAGCTGGCTCCGCGCGACTCACGCGGCGGGGCGGGCAGCTTCTCGTAGACGACGACGTCCACGCCGCCCAGGCGGAGCTCGCAGGCCGTCATCAGCCCGACCGGTCCCGCGCCGACGACGACCACGTCCGTTGCCATGCTCACTCTCCTGTTCGCTCGGTGCCGCTGCTCAACGGCCGGTCTCGTGGGCGGTGGCCATGGCCCGGGCGGTGCCGAACCAGTGGGTGAGTGCGTGGGTGAGGTCGTGGTCGGTGCCGGGGCGGGTCCAGGCGATGTAGCCGTCGGGTCGGATGAGTGCGGTGTCGAGGCCGGGTGCGGGTGGTTCGGTGGCGGTGATGGTGTCGATGCGGTCGGCCCAGGGGTGGGGTTGGTCGGTCTGGTCGGTGGTGATGAGGAGGCCGCGGGCGGTGTGGAGGAGGTCGGCGATGCGGGGGCGGGTTCCGTCGGTGAGGGTGAGGCGCAGGTCGGGTGGGATGCGCTTGCCGAGGAGCGGGTGGTCGCCGGGGCCCATGTCGTTGCTGAT
>NZ_SMKB01000464.1:0-1688 GCF_004348575.1 Actinomadura sp. 7K534 | reverse complement strand
TGAGTTTGATCAACTTGGGAAGGAAGTGTCTCGTGCCACCACCTTACCGGCCGGAGTTTCGGCGTCGCGCCGTCGAGCTGGCCCGGACCGGCGACAAGTCGGTCTCCGCGCTGGCCAAGAGCCTGGGACGCATGACGCCGCTTCCCAAGGTCCGAGCCGCTGACTGGAGCCGCACATGACCGAACGTATGCAGGCCACCGCGCTGGCCTTGGACGCCTATGAGCAGCACCTGTTCGGCGACCTGGCCAACGGGCACCGCACCGACCGCGCCGAAGCCGAAGGACTCCTGCACTCCCTGGTCGTCGACCTCATCAACTACGGCGAAGGCAACCACCTCGACGTGGTCGACCTCCTCGACGCCCTGGTCCAGGCCCGCATCGACCGCGGCGGCGCCCTGACCAACCCCCGCTACAGCTTCCGCCTCAACACCGAAATCCAATTCCGCGACCACACCACAGAACGTCATCGCGGCTTCATCACCGAACTCAAGTCACCCGGCCCCAGGCAGGAGGAGACCGAATGCAGGCTGCGCATCCCCGGGCTCCTCGACCCGCAGCACACCCTCACCTCCATGCTGGAGCCGGCCACCCGCATGACCCCGCTGATGACCCGCACCCACGGAACGGCCTTCTCCGCCCTGGAGGCCGAAGACCTCATCATCGACCTCATCACCGCCCTACCGGAACACGGCGAGGACGGGGCCGACCCGCAGGTGCTGGCGGACCTGGCCGAACTGTCGGCCGCACTGGCGGCCTGGTCGGGCACCAAACCCGGCCAGGTGCTGCACCACCTCCGCCACCAGGCCCGCGAAATCCGCACGCTGCACGAGCCGTCCTCGGCTGCTCGCCGGGCCGCGGCCGCATTCCCCAACGACATCGCCGCCAGCCTGGCCCGCGAACAACCCCACGCACCCTCGCCCAGCCGCCCAGCCCCTCCGCGGCCGGGCACACGTTCCCGCCAGATGTGACCAGCACATCCATCACCCGGAATCCATCACTTGGAGGTACTGCATGCCCGACCACGATGAGGCCGTCGCCGCCGCACTCGACAGCTACCAGTACCGGCTCCTGCCCGACCACATCCACAGCCACCGAGCCGACCCCACGCTGGCCGAACGGCTCATCGACTCCTTCCTCCAGCAACTCGCCCGCTACGCCGACCGCCGCGACCTCGACATCCACGACACCCTCGCCGAACTCCACCAGCAGCGGATCGACCGCGGCGGCCCCGACCACGCCCCCGAATACTCCTTCCGGCTCGGCGCCCAGGTCCAACCCCGGCAACAACCCGCCGGCGACAAGGCAGGAAACCCGCTGTGGCGGGGGTTCATCACCGCCCTCGCCGCGACACCGGACGGCCAAGCCCAATGCACCGTACGAATCCCCGGCGTCAACCAAGCCCTGCACCTCACCACAGCCGAACTCGAACCGGCCGATTCGCTCCTGCCGCTGCCCACCCGCACCGCCGGAATCGTCATCCACGCCCAAGAGGCCGAACAGACGATCATCGACATCGCCGCCCGGCTCAAACGCGCCGCCGGCAACGGCCTGGCCACCAACGAACACGCACTCGCCGACCTCGCACAACTCACCATGAGACTGAGCGCCTGGTCCGGCGGCCAACCCGACGCGATCATGCGGCACCTCTACGACCGCATTATCAACGCCGCCCACCCACCGCCCCAAGAC
>NZ_SMKB01000463.1:0-1709 GCF_004348575.1 Actinomadura sp. 7K534 | reverse complement strand
GGGGTGGGGTGAGGCGGGGATGAGCAGGGCGTCGGTCGCCGTGGATTGGGTCGGCCGAGTTGTGGGAGCAACCGAGCCGTTGGTGTCGGCGGCCGGCGCCCGCCCGTCTTCGCCGCTTCGGACTGGTGCGAAGGGCGAATATGGTCAGATCATGTCTGATCTGGCGTATGACCCCTGGTCCCCCGAGTTCGTCGCGGACCCCTATCCGGTGTTCGAGCGGCTCCGTGCCGAGCGTCCGGTGTTCTACCACGAGGCCACCGGCCAATGGGTGATCAGCCGGTATGAGGACGTCGACGCGCTGCTGCGGGATCGGCGGCTCGGACGTTCGTATCTCCACGTCGCGACTCATGAGGAGTTCGGGCGCGAGCCGGAGGCCGACTTCCTCAAGCCGTTCTGGGACCTGATTCGCGCCGGAATGCTGGACGTCGAGCCGCCCACGCACACGCGGCTGCGGCGCCTGGTGTCCAAGGCGTTCACCGCCCGCATGGTGGAGGGTCTGCGCCCGACGATCAGGCGGCTCGCCGGGGAGTTGGCCGCGGAACTCGTGGCCAAGGGTGGCGGTGACCTGCTCGCCGAGGTCGCCGAGCCCCTGCCGGTGAACGTCATCGCGGAAATGCTCGGCGTCCCCGTGGAGGACCGGCATCTCCTGCGTCCGTGGTCGGCCGACATCTGCGGGATGTACGAGCTGAACCCGCCGGTCGAGGTGCAGCGGACGGCCGTCCGCGCCGCCGTGGAGTTCTCCGACTACCTGCGCGGCCTGGCGCGCACTCGGCGGGACGAGCCGCGCGACGACCTCATCACCGCGCTCACCCAGGTCATGGACGAGGGCGACCGGCTCACCGAGGACGAGCTGATCGGAACCTGCGTCCTCCTGCTCAACGCCGGACATGAGGCCACGGTCAACGCGACCGGCAACGGCTGGTGGTCGCTGTTCCGCAACCCCGGTGAGCTGGAGCGCCTCCGCGCCGACCCGTCGCTCATCCCGACGGCCGTTGAGGAACTGCTGCGCTACGACACTCCGGCGCCCATGTTCGAACGCTGGGTCTTGGAGGACATCACGGTCGCCGGCATCGACATTCCCCGTGGCGCCGAGGTCGCACTTCAGTTCGCGTCCGCCAACCGCGACCCCGAGGTCTTCGCCGACCCGAACGAGTTCGATCTGTCCCGCGACCCGAACCCGCACATCACCTTCGGTCTCGGCATCCACTACTGCCTGGGCGCCCCATTGGCCCGCATCGAACTCGCCGAGTCTTTCGGCGCGCTGATCCGGCAAGCCCCTGGCCTGCGCTTGTCCACCGAACCGAAGTGGAAGCCCGGCTACGTCCTACGCGGCCTGCAGTCTCTCCACGTGGAGTGCTGACCTCGCCGCTCCGCCTTCGCGGTGTGTGCCCGCGCCGGTGATCCTCGCCGCGCTCCGCTCCGCGCCCCGGTCTGCCCGGCGGGCTCCGCTGCGCTACTACCTGCCGTGGCACTCGGCGGCGCCGCCGTGGGATCTTCCACGCACACCTGCGCGGGTGCAGCGTTTCCGCTTGCCGCTATGCAGGGTGTTGCGTCCTGGGGGTGAGTGGGGGAGGGATTGGGATGTCGGTGGTCTGGGCTAGCCAGCCGAAGCCGCCCAGGCCGGAGGGGTCGGTCAGTTCGGCGTCCTCGCCGGCGTGGCAGAGGGCGGCGACGTAGGCGCGGGGGTCGCGGTGGGCCAGGTCCAGGGG
>NZ_SMKB01000462.1:0-1724 GCF_004348575.1 Actinomadura sp. 7K534 | reverse complement strand
GCACGACCCACTCACATCGGCCGCGGCCAAGAGCGCAGCCCGCCCGACCCCGGCCAAAGCGCGGCGCACGCACCGCGCGCCCTCGCGCCGGGCGGCGGAGCACCACGCACGCACAGCGCGCGGGTCGTCGCCCTGCGCGGCCAAGAGCGCAGCCCGCCCGACCCCGGCCAAAGCGCGGCGTACGCACCGCGCGCCCTCGTGCCGGGCGGCGGAGCACCACGCACGCACAGCGCGCGGGCCGGTGCCGCGCGGCCATGACCGCGGGTGGCCCGCTGCGGCGGTGGGCCACCGGCCCGGGGCGGGCTCCACGACGGTCACCGCAACCTCAACCGCACCATCGACAGAGCCGCAATGAGGGTCCGAACCACCCCACCAATCCCCCCGGGCAGACCACGAACAACGCCCCACGCCCCGCTTCATCGAGATGTCCATGCTCGTAGCGGCGGGCCGTCCGGCCTGGCACGGTGCGGCAGGGCGTGGTCGGGGCGCCGTGGAGGGGGCGGCGGAGTGTGGTGGATTGACAGGGTTCCGGGCATGGCGGATTGTTCGTCCTTGGGCGGTCGGCAGGTGCGGTTTTCGTTACCCGGCGGATGAAAAGGGCCGCTGTTCCACTTCGCCGGGTGAACCGATGGCATGGTGGAGTGGGTCTAACCCGTGTTGGCGAACTCGCGCGGGACGACCCATGCGGGCTGGCACCGCGGGGAGACACCCCCGCGGTCGAAAGAGGGGAACGGCCGTTGTCCTACGGGCAGATGGCGGGCGGCGGGCCGTCCGTCGACACGATCCTGTCGGAGCCGAACTGCAAGCCCGGCGGGGTCGTGGCGGGCAAGGTCCATCTGCGCGGCGGCACACGGCCCGTGGACGTCCGGCACGTGACGCTGGCGCTCATGCCGCGCATGCAGAACGGCTACGGCGGTGAGTCGGCCGGCCCGGAGGTGTACCGGGGCGCCCTGACCCGCGGTTTCCGGCTGGACACCGGCCGGCAGCGCGACCTCTCGTTCTCCATCCCGCTGCCGTACGAGCTGCCGTTCACGACGGTGCTCGGCCACGAACTCCCCGGCTTCACCATCGGGATGTGCACGGAGGTCGACCTGGCCGGGGAGCCCGACCCCGGCGACATCGACCCGATCTCCGTGGAGCCGCTGGAGTCCCAGCAGTGGGTGCTCGCGGCGATCGCGCAGCTCGGCTTCCAGATCTCGAACGTCACGTTCGAGTCGTCCAAGCTGCGGGGCGTCTCCCAGCAGCTGCCGTTCCACCAGGAGATGCACCTCAACCCGCCCGCGTCCTACCAGGGACGGATCGAGAAGGTCGGGCTGAGCTTCGTCGCGAGCCCGCGCACGATGGCGTTCGTGCTGCGCGCCGAAGACCGGGAGCGTCCCTCGGACGAGTCGTTCGGCGTCTTCCAGGTCCCGCACGCCGAGGCCGCCGAGGCGGACTGGAACGCCAAGATCAGCCGGTGGCTGGAGGAGGCCGCCGCCCTGCCGCGCTCGTCCCGCTCCGGCGCCGGCCATGGCGGCCCGGCCACCCCGCCTCCGGCCCGGGCACCGCTCCCGCCGCCCGGTGGCGCCTCGTCCTTCCCGCCTCCGCCGCCACCTCCGCCGGGAGGGTCGCAGGCCCAACCCGCCGCCGCGTCCTACGGCGGTCCCGGCGACTACGGCCGTCCGGGCAGCGCGCAGTTCCCGCCGCCCGCACCCGGCCCCGGCCAGACACCGGCCCCCATGCAC
>NZ_SMKB01000461.1:0-1757 GCF_004348575.1 Actinomadura sp. 7K534 | reverse complement strand
GGCGGAGGCGGGTCGCCCCGCGCGCGGCGCGGCGGGACCGGGCGCTCAGGCGCGGGCGTCGGCGGACGCGTCGGCGCGGGCCCCGCCGAGGTCGTCCGCGGCGGCGCGGACCGCCTGGATCTCCAGAAAAACTACCCCAAAGCCCCCCTGGTCTGATCCGCCGCACGGGGGGAATGCTGGACCACATGATCGAAGACGGGCCGCGCGAGCGGAGCGCGAGGCGCCGCGGTGGAGCGCCGGGCGCATGATCGGCGAACACGTCCTCGCCGGATACGTCAACGACGCGGGCGGGCGGGAGGCGCTCGACCTCGCGTCCGCGATCGTCGCGCTCACCGGCGGCCGGCTGAGCGTCGCGACCGTGCACCCGGCGGGCCTGCCCGCCGCCGCCGGCGAGGCCCGCGCGTTACTCGACCAGGTGGCCGACCTCCTGGACGACCGGCCCGCCGACCTGCACGTCCAGGAGGGGCGCAGCGTCGCCCGCGGGCTCACCGCCCTCGCCAGCCGGATCGGCGCCGACCTCATCGTCGTCGGCTCCCCCGAGGGCGGCGCCCGCGGCCGCATCGGCATCGGCGCCGCCGCGGACCACCTGCTCCACTCGGCCACCGAGGCCGTGATGCTCGCCCCCTCCGGCTACACCCCGCCCGACTACCTCGGCCGCATCACGGTCATGTACGTCCGGCGGCCCCAGTGCGACGAGGCGGTCATCCGCGCGGCCCAGGCCGCCGAGCGGCTGGAGGTCCCCCTCCGCCTGGTCACGCTGGCCATCGGCGACCTCGGCGGGGACGACGGCGCCGAACGGCTCCGCGACGACCTCGCCCTCGCCATCCGGCTGGCCCTGGACTCGTCCGAGCTGCTCCCCGAGGAGGTCTCCGCCGACCTCGCCGAGGGCGACGACGTCGCCGACGCAATGGAGGACGTCGACTGGCCCGACGACGAGCTCCTCGTGTGCGCGTCCAGCGAGGACGCCGCCGCCCACCGGGTCTTCCTGGGCGAGGTCGCCCTCAAGGTTCTGCGGGCCGCGCCGTGCCCCGTGACCGTCCTACCCAGGGGCTACTTCTGAGTAGTCCGTTTTGACCGATTCACTGGAACGGGTTGCCGCGCACCTTTTACCTCGACTACATTCCGTCGAGATCAGAACGTGACCTTGATACGTGACGGAGGCCAGGACGTCACGGCGCACGTTCCGTCCCCCCCGGTCGGGCACACCCCTGCCCGGACGAGCGCGACGGCAGGGAGCGAGATGGACCCGATCGGCAAGAAGCTGCTCGACATCGCCAAGAAGGAACTCGGCTACACCGAGAAGGGCGACGGCTACACCAAGTACGGCAACTGGTGGACCGAGAACGTCGACGGCGACCACGACGACTACTTCAAGACCGCCCCCTGGTGCGACATGTTCCTCGCCTGGGCCGCCGACAAGGCCGACGTCACCGAGCAGGCCGGGCAGTTCGCCGCCACCGTCGACCACGCCAAATGGTTCGACGAGCACGGCGCCTTCGGCCGCGAACCCGAACCCGGCGCCATCGTCTTCTACGACTGGAACGGCTCGAAGGACATCGGCCGCATCGACCACGTCGGCATCGTCGAGAAGGTCGAAGGCCGCACCCTCCACACCATCGAGGGCAACGCCGACGGCTACAAGCTCATGCGCAAGACCCGCGACATGGACGCCGTCGTCGGCTTCGGCTACCCATCCAAGGTCAAGGTCGAGGCCAAGTACACCCCCAAGCACGCCGCCCCCGCCCCGACCGTCGACA
>NZ_SMKB01000460.1:0-1774 GCF_004348575.1 Actinomadura sp. 7K534 | reverse complement strand
CAGCACCCCTCCCCCTCAATGCCCCGTCCCTCCACACGAGCCCGAGCCCGACGCCATGGGAGCGCCTCAACTGGAGCCGCCCGGAGTGCTTGGTTTAGGGGGTTGGTCAGTGGCCTCCTCAGGGCCTGAGCTAGCTGGTCGGGCATCGTCGGGTGGGACGCCTGGTTCTGTTGCGGCGGCTACGTGGGCTTGGACGGTCAGGGGTGGAAGCCCGGCCGCCGCAGGGGGTTTGACGGGGACGGAGACGTCCACGTGGACGGTGGCGCCGTCTTGCCTCACCCTGACCGTGGCTCCATTTGGGACTGCCTCCGCCACTCGTTCGCGGACGGCGGCCAGGGACTCGCCCCTGGCCGCGGCGCGGGCACCGGTTCGGGCCGCGTCCGTACAGGTGAGTTGGACGGACGCGGCCGTCAGGCCCCACAGCGCTATCGCGGTGACCAGGACGAGCGCGGGGAGCGCCACGGCTATCTCCGCCGTGGCCATCCCGCGATCCCTCAGCCCGCCAGTTTGAGGGCCTTCTCGATGATCTGTAAGAGCAGCTCCTTCACCTGCGGGCTGGTCACGATCTTGAACAGGAGGCCGGCGAACGCCGCCGCTGCGATGGTGCCGACCGCGTACTCGGCCGTGGACATGCCGCGGTCTCCGCCTCTGTCGGCCCATCGCCGCTTCACCATCTGTATCGCCCGCATGGGGCTCCTTTCGTTCGTGGTTCTCCCTAGAGGCTGCTGGGCCGTGGGGTGGAGTGCCGAGGGAACGCCGCATTGTGGATAACTCCGGTTTCACCGCGGGATGAGGATCGTCGAGGCGATCCCGGCGATGGCCGGGACGACGCCCAGCAGGACGAAGGCGGGAAGGAAGCACAGGCCCAGTGGGGCGAGCGCGCGGACGCCTGCCGCCCTCGCCCTGGCGGCCGCCGCAGAGCGCGCCACACGTCGCTGGTCTCGGGCCAGGCGGCTCAAGGACGGCGCCAGCGCCGCGCCGGTGGACGCCGCGCGTGTGGCTGCGCGGGCCAGCGGGGCGAGCATCGGCTCCTCCGCCAGGGCGAGCCACGCGTCAGCCGGGTCGGCCCCTAACCGAATCTGGACGGAGACGGCGATCAACTCGTCCCCGAGTGGGCCGCCCACCGCTTCCGCGACCGCTGCGACAGCGTCATGCCATGGGGCGCCTCCACGCAGGCAGGCCGCGAGAAGGTCGACCGCCACGGGCAGGTCGGCGACGAGGCGCGCCCGCCTGCGCTTGCGTTCCGCGTTTCCCAAGCGGCCGAAAGAGAACCAGACGGCGACCGCCGCCAGTAGACCGATCAGTGCGCCGGGCAGCCCGCCCAGCGTCACCAGGCACAGCACTCCCGTCGCGCCCGCAGCAACGCGCCGAAGGAGGACGTCGCTCCGCCCTATCCCTTCCGCAGCCGGCTTGGCACTCGACTTCCGCCGGTCAGCCGCGCCCTCAGGGCGATGACCCGGTGATGTGTCCAGACGGTGCGTCCGGTGGGCAGCTCCGTCCTCACTGAAGCTAGGCGCCCCGAGCGACGAAGGCACCCTCGCCCGCTCCGCATCCACCCCACCTCCGGAAGCGAGCCGGAGGTTGCGGTCCGTGGGCACCAGAACGGTCCCCCTGTGGGTGGCCGACCAATCAGGCTTTCGCCCCTCCTGAGCAGTTCCGTTGCCACGCCCGGATACTCGGGACCCCGAAGGCACTGCCTTCCCCGGGGGCTCGTTTGTGGTCACACGAAGCCGCACATCCGCCGGCTCCCGGGGGTTGGGGCTCGGCTTGCGGG
>NZ_SMKB01000045.1:0-39795 GCF_004348575.1 Actinomadura sp. 7K534 | reverse complement strand
GGGTAGCCGCGCTCGCCCATCACGACGGTGACGAGGCCGTTGGCCTGCTCCACCGCCGCCTCGGGGGTGTCGACGAAGCGCTCCTGGACGCGGACCCACTGTCCCGGCGGGCCGGGAGCGCTCGCCGGCGAGGGGGCCGGTGGTGGAGCCGCCGCCCGGCGGCGCGTGGTCGGGTCGCCTGTGTTCCATGGGTCAGCTCCTCGGTGCCTGGTCGTCGCGGCGTCCCGCCGGTCCGGCGGCGGCCGCGTGGCCCGCCTCCCCGGCCACGGGGGCCTGCCCGGTGGCGGGACCGGTGCCGGTGCGGCCGGTGCCGGGCGCCGCGCCGGTGTCCTGGCGCGGGTCGTGTCGGGTGTCGTGTCGGGTGTCGTGGTGCGCGCCGTGCTGCGCGCCGGTGTCGTGGCCCGCGCCGGCCGCGGGCGCCGTGCCGGTGTGCCCCTCGCCGGCGGGGACGGCCAGCAGTTCCTCGAACAGCTCGCGGTAGTGCTGCATGGCCTGCCGCAGGTCCTCGGTGGACGCCTCGCCGTTCGCCGCCCGGCCGCTGATGGCGTGGGCGCGGCGGTAGTGGTCCATGGTGCGGCCGTGCTCGACCGACAGGTGGGCCACGTTCTCCTCGAAGCCGTGCGTGGGGTAGCCGCGCTCGCCCATCACGACGGTGACGAGGCCGTTGGCCTGCTCCACCGCCGCCTCGGGGGTGTCGACGAAGCGCTCCTGGACGCGGACCCACTGCTCGCGGTACTGCTCGCGCCGCGCCGGGTCGAGCTCCTTCAGCTGCAGTTCCTCATGGCGCTGCTCGCGGGAGCGCAGCTCCCGCTCGGCGGCCGCGCGGCCGCCCGCGCTGCGCACCGCCCGGTCGTATTCGGGGCCGAACCGCCGCTTCAGCCTTTGCGTCTGCGCCCGGGACCGGGCCACGAACACGACCGCGACCAGCGCGGCGACGACTACTACGGCGATGACGACCCATATCGCGGTGGACATTGTCTCCTCCAACATGCGCCGGATCGAACGCAACGCCGATGCCCGTCTCAATGCATTCAAAACGGAATGCCATGAATCGGGCACGCGGAGGTCAGCGGCCGGGGGGCACCAGGCAGTTCAGCGGCCCGATGCGCCGGGTGCCGCCGTATCCGGCGGCCCGCAGCAGTTCGAGCCCGCGCTCGTCGCGCCGCCACGCGCACGCCACGTCCACGCCGGTGCGCTCCAGCGCGGCCCTCACCTCGGCGGCGGGCGGCTTGTCTCCCCACGGGCGGCGGACGGCCGCGGTCAGCACCCGGCGGTCGTCGATGAACCCCCGCGGCACGGGCAGGCTCCGCAGGTAGTGGCCGTTGGGGTTCACCGCGTGCGTGTCGACGGTCAGCAGCGGGACGGCCCGCATCACGGCGGACGGCATGAGCACCAGGCCGCCCGGCCCCGCCAGCGCGGCCACCTCCCGCGCGGTCCAGACGGCCTTCCCCGAGACCTTCCACGACGGGCGCGCCGCCACGACCGAGCCGTTGGACGCCGACCACACCGGAACCCCGCCCGCGGCCAGCGCCACGGCGAGCGCGGCCGCGGGGACGGCGGCGGCGACCCGGGCGAGGCCCGGCCGCGCGGCGGGGATCCGCACCGCGGCCAGCAGCCCGATCAGCACGGGCGCGGGCACGGCCCACATCGTCCGCCAGAGCACCTGGCCCGCCCCGGACAGGTCCGCGGCCGCGTCCAGCACACCGGGGAGGGCGAGGGCGGTCACCACCGCCGCGACCCCGGCGGCGATCAGCGCCGGCGCGCCGCGGCGGGCGGTCCAGGGCGACAGCCACAGCGCGCACCCGGCGAGCACGCCGAGCGCCCCCTGCAACAGGACCCACCCGTAGGCGGACGGGGCGTCGTGGACCCTGCCGGCCACGCTCGTGTCGTCGTTGAACAGCATGACCGCGAGGCCCGCGGCGATCGGGTAGGCCGCGGCCGCGCACGCGGCGAGGCCGGTCCGGACGCGGCCGGCGGCCACCAGCGGGACGGCGGCGGCCCCGGCGACGAGGGGCACGACGAACGCGGCCGACGAGGTCAGCCCGACCCCGGCGATCCCGGCGGCGGCGAGCAGCGCGAGGTCCCGCCGCGAGCGCCGCTCGGCCCACCTGGTCAGGTAGACGAACAGCAGCGGCACGAGCACCGACACCAGCATCGCCTTGCCCTGCCACATCCGCAGCAGGTGGAAGGAGCCGAGCGAGGCCGGGCTCGTGCCGCTCAGCAGCAGGTAGGCCGCCGCCACGGCGAAGCAGAGCGCGGCGCGGCGCGGCGCCCACGCCCGGACCAGCCGCCAGAGCGCCCAGACGGCGAGGAAGACGGCCGCGGGCAGTACCAGGTACCAGAGGAGCGACGCGGCGGGGACGCCGAAGACCCGCGCCAGGGCCCCGGCGAGGACCTCGATCGAGGCGATCGGCGGCTCGCCCGCGATCTCGTCGGCCGTGCCGGGGGTGAAGATGACGTCCTTGAGGGGGATCTCGCCGGTGGCGGCGGTCGCGACCGAGCGCGAGACGAAGTAGGCGTCGTCGCCGTCGGAGTTCACGATGAACAGGGAGGCGACGGCGAACCCGGCCCCGGTGAGGAGCGCGAGCGGCGTCCCCCGGCGGACCGGCTCCGCACCGGCGTCCTCGTCCGCGTGCTCGCGGGCCCCGTGCTCCCCGTCCCCGTTTCCGTTCCCGTCCCGGCCGCGGAGGAGGAGGAACGCCGCGGCGGCGGAAACGCCCACCGTCCCGGCGACCCAGGTGCACCACCACGGGACGCCGGACGGGTGCAGGCCCGCGCACGTCCCCGCCGCGGCACCCGCCGCCACCGCGACCACGGCCAGGGGCCGCGATGGGCGCGGTGCCGCCGGGCGCGCCCTCTCCCGCCGGAGCGGGCCGCCGTCCCACCACTCGCGGCCGGCCGCGCAGAGCGCGGCGAGCGCCCCCGCGGCGGCGAGCCAAGCCAGCAGCAGCGCCCAGGTCGGCGCCCGGAGGAGCAGGCCGGCGTGGTAGACGGCGGTCCAGGCCGCGAAGAGCACGACGGCGGCGTCGGACAGGCCGTCCACCACGCGTGTCGTGCGGGTCTCGCCCGGCCGGCGGAGCTGCGCGTCAGCGGCACGGTCGAGTAACTGAACCATCCGGGTCCCCCCGTACGCCCGTAACGATCTTGCTTGTTAGACGCCGTCCCAGGACCCGAGGTTGACGCCGCCGCGCCTTCCGCACCCCTCGTGCCGGCCCGGGAGAGCGCCGCTCCCGGTAATCAGTACGGATTTACTGCGGTATGCCTGATATGCATGTTCTGATTGAGGCGCGATCGGTTCCCCCCGCGCCCGGCGGGCGCATGCGAATGGAAGTGATGCCCGGTGCGCCACGCGTTCGGCTTCGTCCTCGGCGTCCTGCTGACACCCGCACTGGTGTACGGCGCGGCCTGGGGATACGTCCAGGCCGGCCAGTCCTTCAGCGGCACCGGACAGGAGATCACCGACCGCACCCGCATCTACGGGGCGTTCGCCCTGCTCGCCGCCGTGGGCCTGGTGATGGGCGTGATCATCGTCGCGCGCTGGGCGTCGCCGCTGGTCTCGCTGATCCCGGCGCTGGCCCTGCTGGGCTTCTCCGCCTACTTCCTGGTCGACCCGGAGCGCGCCCTATCCCTGCCGGAGGAGGTGCCGCCGGCCGGCGACATGGACTTCGGGCTGCGCATGCTGCTCGGCTCCGGCGTGTTCGCGATGATGGGGTTCGCGCTGCTGATGCCGACGTGGGCACCGCGCCGCTGGAGCTCCCGCCGCGACGAGGAGCCGGCCGACGCGGACTTCTACTCCGCCATGGAGCGCCGGCCGGCGTCGAGGACCGGGCCGCCTCGTCCTGGGCTCTGAGCCACCGGTACGCGCTCGCCCGGGGTGCCCGGGAACGCCAGAAGGCCCCCGCGGGTGTAGGAACGCGGGGGCCTCCGGGGTCCGGGGGGATCAGACCGGAAGGTGGCTAGCGGGTGAGCCGGCGGCTCAGTGGAACTGGCCCTCTTCCGTCGAGCCCTTCAGGGCGGTGGTGGACGAGTCCGGGCTGATCGCGGTGCTCACCATGTCGAAGTAGCCGGTGCCGGCCTCGCGCTGGTGCTTGACCGCGGTGAAGCCCTTCTCGGCCGCGGCGAACTCGCGCTCCTGCAGGTCGACGTAGGCGGTCATGCCCTCGCGGGCGTAGCCGTGCGCCAGGTCGAACATGCCGTAGTTGAGCGCGTGGAAGCCGGCCAGCGTGATGAACTGGAACTTGAAGCCCATGTGGCCGAGCTCCCGCTGGAACTTGGCGATGGTCGCGTCGTCCAGGTGCGCCTTCCAGTTGAAGGACGGCGAGCAGTTGTAGGCCAGCATCTGGTCCGGGTACTCGGCCTTGACCGCCTCGGCGAACTTACGGGCCTGCTCCAGGTCCGGGGTGCCGGTCTCCATCCAGATGAGGTCGGAGTACGGCGCGTACGCCTTGGCGCGGGCGATGCAGGGCTCGATGCCGTTGCGGACCCGGTAGAAGCCCTCCGGGGTGCGCTCGCCGGTGATGAACTCGCGGTCGCGCTCGTCCACGTCCGTCGTGATCAGGGTCGCGGCCTCGGCGTCGGTCCGCGCGATGATCAGGGACGGCACGTTGGAGATGTCCGCGGCGAGGCGGGCGGTGTTCAGGGTCTTGATGTGCTGCGAGGTCGGGATCAGCACCTTGCCGCCGAGGTGGCCGCACTTCTTCTCGGAGGCCAGCTGGTCCTCCCAGTGCACGCCCGCGGCGCCCGCGGCGATCATGCCCTTCATCAGCTCGAAGGCGTTCAGCACGCCGCCGAAGCCGGCCTCCGCGTCGGCCACGATCGGCGCGAGGAAGTGGGTGTCGCCCTCGCCCTCGGCCCACTGGACCTGGTCGGCGCGCAGGAGCGCGTTGTTGATGCGGCGCACGACGGCCGGGACCGAGTTCGCCGGGTAGATGCTCTGGTCGGGGTAGGTCTGGCCCGCCAGGTTGGCGTCCGCCGCGACCTGCCAGCCGGACAGGTAGATGGCCTTGAGCCCGGCCTTCACCTGCTGGACGGCCTGGAGGCCGGTCAGCGCGCCGAGCGAGTGGACGTAGTCCTCTTCCCGCAGGAGCTTCCAGAGCCGCTCGGCGCCGAGGCGCGCGAGGGTGTGCTCCTCCTGGACCGAACCGCGGATCCGCACGACGTCCTCGGCCGTGTAGGTCCGCTCGATCCCCTGCCAGCGGGCATCGGTCTCCCACTGACGCTGCAGCTCTTCGGCTGCGCCCTTGAGGCGACTGTCGCTCATCGTCTCAGCCCTTCCGTGTCGTCCCCTGGGTGCTTGCATCGACTATGCCCCGGTCGCAAGCCCTTAATGAACTCGTGAGTAACAGAAGAACTGCGAAATTTCCGCTACCATGAACCCGTGACGACCTTGCGGCCAGAAGAACCCCTCAACTTGACGAGTGACGTAGATCTCGTGACGTTCGGGCAGCGGCTCCGGCACCTGCGCCGCGCCCGCGGCCTGACGCTCGCGGAACTCGGCGAGCGCGTCGGGCGCGCGCCGTCCCAGCTGTCGCTGCTGGAGAACGGGCGCCGTGAGCCCAAGCTGTCGCTGCTGCAGTCGCTGGCCACCGCGCTGGAGTGCCCGGTGGAGGAGCTGCTGCGGCGCCAGCCGCCCAGCCGCCGCGCCCAGCTGGAGATCGAGCTGGAGGAGGCGCAGCGCGACCCGCTCTACCGGACGCTCGGGCTGTCCCACCTCAAGGTCGGCAAGCGGATGCCGAACGAGGTCATCGAGCACATCCTGGCGCTGTACGGGGAGCTGAAGCGCAGCCGGACCAAACCGACCGCGAGCCCCGAGGAGGCGCGCAAGGCCAACGCCGAGCTGCGCCGCCAGATGCACGAGCGCGGCAACCACTTCGCCGACATCGAGGCCGTCGCGGCGCAGACCCTCGACGCCGTCGGCTACCGGCGCGGCGCGGTGTCCCAGGGCCTGCTGATGACGCTGGTCGGCCACTTCGGCTTCAGCCTCCGGTACGTCAAGGACCTGCCGCGCTCCGTGCGGTCGGTCACCGACCTGCGCAACCGGCGGATCTACCTGGAGCGCGAGCAGCTCGGCATGCACACGCCGCGGACGATCCTGCTGCAGACGCTCGGGCACATCGCGCTCGACCACGACCAGCCGCGCGACTTCGCCGACTTCCTGCGCCAGCGCGTCGAGGCCAACTACTTCGGCGCCGCGATCCTGATGCCCGAGCGCAGCGTCGTCCCGTTCCTGCAGGAGGCGAAGGCGGCGCGGGAGCTGTCGGTGGAGGACCTCGCGGACGTCTTCTCCGTCTCCTACGAGATGGCCGCGCACCGCTTCACCAACATCGCCACCCACCATCTGGACCTGCAGCTCCACTTCACCAAGAACGACGAGAACGGCACGATCTACAAGGCGTACGCCAACGACGGTTTGGCCTTCCCCCAGGACGAGGACGGTGCGATCGAGGGCCAGCGGATGTGCCGCGAGTGGGCCGGGCGCCACGTGTTCGGCGCCGAGGACCGCTTCTCGGTCTACTACCAGTACACCGACACCCCGCGGGGCACGTACTGGTGCCTGTCGCACATAGACCCCAGCCACGAGCGCGACTTCGCGATCACGCTGGGCGTCCGGTTCGAGGACTCGCGCTGGTTCCGCGGCCGGGAGACGACCCGGCGGCGCAGGTCGTCCTGCCCGGACGGCGACTGCTGCCAGCGCCCCCCGAAGACGCTGTCGGACCGCTGGGAGGGCATGGCCTGGCCGTCGGCCCGCGCGCACTCGCACGTCCTGTCGGTCCTGCCGCCCGGGGCCTTCCCCGGGGTGGACGAGGCCGACGTCTACGCCTTCCTGGACCGGCACGCCGCAGAATGACGACCGTGTTGTCCCCGCGTTAACTCTTCGGGCCGGTCTGCTGTCTCCCGTCCCGGCGGTGAATGATCTGGGAGGATCTGGCGTTCCTGATAGGTGAGGGGGACGCCCGGTCCGGGGACGGTCCGCACGGGAGGGAGAGCGCGTGCTGCCTGAGGTCGCGTCGTGGTTGCGCCGCCGCACGAGCACGGCGGAGGACTGGCCGCCGCGGCTGCTGCTCGGCGCCAAGGGCGACACCAGGATCAGCGTCGTGCTGCCGGCGCGCGACGAGGAGGCCACGGTCGGCGCCATCGTGGCGGCCATCCGCACCGAGCTGGTCGAGCGGACCCCGCTGGTGGACGAGATCGTCGTGGTCGACTCCCGGTCCCGCGACCGGACCGCCGCCGTGGCCGCCGCGGCGGGCGCCGAGGTCGTCGTCCAGGACGCCGTCCTGCCGGAGGAGGGCCGCATGTCCGGCAAGGGCGAGGCGCTGTGGAAGTCGCTGGCCGCGACGTCCGGCGACCTGGTCGT
This sequence comes from Actinomadura sp. 7K534, assembly GCF_004348575.1. Classification (NCBI taxonomy): domain Bacteria; kingdom Bacillati; phylum Actinomycetota; class Actinomycetes; order Streptosporangiales; family Thermomonosporaceae; genus Actinomadura; species Actinomadura sp. 7K534. Next base: position 32,441 of record NZ_SMKB01000045.1, on the reverse strand, counting down.
CTTCGTGGACGCGGACCTGCGCGAGTTCACCCCGTCCTACGTGACCGGGCTGCTCGGGCCGCTGCTCACCGACCCGTCCGTCGGCTACGTCAAGGGCTGCTACGACCGCCCGTTCGTCGAGGGGGACCGGCGCGTCGAGGGCGGCGGCGGCCGGGTGACCGAGCTCGTCGCCCGGCCCCTGATCAACCTGCACTGGCCGCTGCTCGCCGGCGTCATGCAGCCGCTCGGCGGCGAGTACGCCGGACGCCGCGCGCTGCTGGAGCGGCTGCCGTTCGTCACCGGCTACGGCGTGGAGCTCGGCCTACTCCTTGACGTCTACCACGACTCCGGCCTGGACGCGATCGCGCAGGTCGACCTGGGGCGCCGGGTGCACGCCCACCAGTCGACCGAGGCCCTCGGCGAGATGTCCGGGCAGATCATGCTGACCGCCTGGTCGCGGCTGGAGCGGCATGGCCGGATGATGCCCCTGGAGGCGCCCGCGACCGCGCTGACCCGCTTCCACCGCGGCCCGGACGGGTACGAAGCCCGCACCGCCGACGTCGCGGTGGGGGAGCGGCCCCCGATGGCCGAGGTGCCCGGCTACGCCGCCGCGCGCTCCTTCTCTCCCGGGCGCGGCTGAAAAACCTGTGACTCGGCCCACGGTGTTACCTCCGGTAACTCCAGATGGTGCTACCGTTGGTAACACGATTATTGGAGAGAGGGTCTATTAATCATGACGAGCGAACCGGCGCCGTTCTCGCTGGAGCCCAGTGAGGACGTTCGCGAAGTCAGGGACTGGGTGCACGAGTTCGCCCGGGACGTCATCCGTCCCGCGGCCGAGGAGTGGGACGAACGCGAGGAGACGCCCTGGCCGCTGATCCAGGAGGCCTCCAAAGTCGGCCTCTACTCGCTCGACTTCTTCGCCACGCAGTGGCTGGAGCCGACCGGGCTCGGCATCCCGGTGGCGTTCGAGGAGATCTTCTGGGGTGACGCCGGCATCGGGCTGTCCATCGTCGGGACCGGCCTCGCCGCCGCGTCCGTCGCCGCCGTGGGCACCCCGGAGCAGGTCGCCGAGTGGGTCCCGCAGATGTTCGGCACCCCCGACGACGTCAAGCTCGGCGCCTTCTGCTCCTCCGAGCCCGACGCGGGCAGCGACGTCGGCGCCATCCGCGCCCGCGCCGTCTACGACGAGGCCAAGGACGAGTGGGTCCTGAACGGCACCAAGACCTGGGCCACCAACGGCGGCATCGCCGACGTCCACATCATCGTGGCGTCGGTGCACCCCGAGCTCGGCAGCCGCGGCCAGGGCAGCTTCATCGTCCCGCCGAACACGCCGGGCCTGCGGCAGGGCCAGAAGTTCAAGAAGCACGGCATCCGCGCCTCGCACACCGCCGAGGTGATCCTCGAGGACGTGCGCGTCCCGAGCCGCCTGATCATCGGCGGCAAGGACCGGTTCGACGAGCGCATCGCGCGCGCCCGCGAGGGCAAGAGCTCCAAGGGCCAGGCCGCGCTGAAGACGTTCGAGACCACTCGCCCGTCGGTCGGCGCGATGGCCATCGGCGTCGGCCGCGCCGCCTACGACTACGCCCTGCAGTACGCGCGCGAGCGCGAGCAGTTCGGCCGCAAGATCGGCGACTTCCAGGCCATCGCGTTCAAGCTCGCCGACATGAAGTGCCGGGTGGACGCCGCCCGCCTCATGGTGTGGCGGGCCGCCTGGATGGCCCGCACCGGCAAGGACTTCGAGAACGCCGAGGGCTCGATGGCCAAGCTCATGGCGAGCGAGATGGCCGTCAACGTCACCGAGGAGGCCATCCAGATCCTCGGCGGCAACGGCTACACCCGCGAGTACCCGGTCGAGCGCATGCACCGGGACGCCAAGATCTTCACCATCTTCGAAGGCACCAGCGAGATCCAGCGCCTCGTCATCGGCCGCACCGTAACCGGCCTCCCCGTCCGCTAGCCCGGCCTGCGCAGACGCCCGGTGCGCCCGCTGCCCGCGCCCAGCGGGCGCACCGGGTCGACCGCAGGGCGAACCCGGCGGGCGGCGAGCAGCTCGTCCAGCATCCCCGCCGGCTACCAGGCCGGGTTCGAGGGGACCCGGTGAGGGCCCACCTGATACCGGCAGACCCCCGCCACGAAGGAGCCCGCCGTTAGACGGCCCCGGCCGCTGAGCGAAATACACCACCGCGGTCTTGGCGCCTGCGATAAGCGCCTGCCGGGCGCGCGAGGGGGCGACGTGAAGTCCCGCCCTGGCGTTTGCACATCCAGGGAGATGCGCGCCCGGTCATCGGCCGCACCGTCACCGGCCTTCCCGTCCGCAGGCCCCGCCTGCGCAGACGTCCGGTGTGCCTGCGAACCGCGCCTGCGGGCACACCGGGTCCCGGCGTGTCAGTCGCGGGTGCCGGCGTGGTCGGAGGGGAAGAGCGGGCGGATCAGCTGCGTGGCTTGGCGGGCGACCTCGTCGACCGGTGGTGCGACGTCGAGGAGGGCGCCGTGCTCGTCCGGTTCGAGTGGTTCCAGGGTCTCGAACTGGGAGCGCAGCAGGGTGGGCGGCATGAAGTGGTCGCGGCTCCGCATCCGTTCGAGCAGCAGTTCCTCGGCACCGTGCAGGTGGAGGAAGTAGGTGTCGGGCACCGGGGCGCGGAGCACGTCGCGGTAGGAACGCTTGAGGGCCGAGCAGGCGAGGACCGTGGACGTCCCGGCGGCTCGCTGGTCGGCCGTCCAGCGGGCGAGCGCCTCCAGCCACGGCCATCTGTCGTCGTCGGTCAGCGGCTCGCCGCCGGACATCTTCGCGATGTTCGCGGGCGGGTGGAAATCGTCGGCCTCGGCCATCTTCAGGCCGAACCCGTCCCGCAGCCGGCGCGCGATCGTGCTCTTGCCGCATCCGGACACCCCCATCACCACGATGTGGACGCTTGCGATCATGGGCTTCTCCGTCCGCGGGTACTCTGGCGGCCATGTCGACTCTGCACGAGGAGGTGCTCGCCAGGCTCGGGCCGCTGATCATCTCGGGCTCGCTGGCGCCGGGGTCGACGGTCAATCTCGAATGGGTGCAGCAGGAGTTCGGCGTGTCGCGGACCGTCGCCCGGGAGGCGGTGCAGGTCCTCGCGTCGATGCGGCTGGTGTCCAGCCGCCGGCGGACCGGCGTCACGGTGCTGCCGAAGGACGAGTGGGACTCCTACGACCGCGCCGTGATCAGGTGGCGGCTCGCCGGGCCGGAGCGCGGCGCCCACCTGCACCAGCTCTCCCAGCTGCGCACCGCGATCGAGCCGCCCGCCGCCGCGCTGGCCGCCCGGCACGCGGACGGCCGCCAGCGGGACAGGATCGCCGAGCTCGGCGCGGCCCTGGAGGCGGCGGGCGAGGCCGGCGACCTGGCCGCGTTCCTCGAACACGACATCGCCTACCACCGGCTGCTCCTCGAAGCGTCGGGGAACGTGATGTTCGCGGGCCTCGCCAACGTCGTGGAGGAGGTGCTGCGCGGGCGCACCCTCCACCGGCTGATGCCGGCGCGGCCCAAGCCCGAGGCGCGCCGGCTCCACCTCGTGGTGGCCGAGGCCGTCGCCGGCGGCGAATGCGAGGTCGCCAGGGCGGCGATGACGGCGATCTGCGTCGAGGTCACCGACGAGATGGGCCGCCTCGGCGGGGACGGCGCCCCCGCGTCCTGACCGGCCGCGCTCAGGTGACCAGCCACAGCAGCGAGGCGATCGCGAACACCGTCAGCCCGAGCGTCGTCTCGATGACGGTCCAGGTCTTCAGGGTGGTCTTCTCGTCCATGCCGAACAGCCGGCTCACCAGCCAGAACCCGGAGTCGTTCACGTGCGAGAGCACGGTGGCGCCGGCCGCGATGGCGATCACGAGGAGCGTGAGCTTGAAGTCGGAGAGGCCGGCGTCGCCGACCGCCCCTGCGATCAGCCCGCCGGTCGTGGTCAGCGCGACGGTCGCCGAGCCCTGCGCGACGCGCAGCAGGGTCGCGATGATGAAGGCCTGCAGGATCAGCGAGATGCCGAGGTCGGACAGGCTGCCGCTCAGCGCGTCGCCGATGCCGCTGAGCTCCAGCACCCCGCCGAACATGCCGCCCGCGCCGGTGATCAAGATGATGGCGCACACCGGACCCAGGGCCTGGTCGAGGATCTTGCTGACGGTGGCCATCGACGCGTTGGGCCGGCCGAGCACCAGGATCGCGACGAGGACCGTGATCAGCAGGGCCACCGGCGTGATGCCGAGCAGGCTCAGGAAGCCGACCCAGTCCCGCCCCTCGGCGAGCACGCCGGTCTCGACCAGCGTCGAGAGCACCGTGTTGAACGAGATCAGCACCAGCGGGATGAGCAGCAGCGTGAGCACCGTGGCGAAGGACGGCTGCCGCCAGCCGGGCTTCTCCGCGTCCTCGCCGTCCTGGATCTCGCCGAAGACCACGTCCGACACCGGCACGTCGACCCGGCCGGCGAGGAAGCGGGAGACCAGCATGACGCCGACGTACCACGCCACCACCGCGACCGGGATGCCGACGAGCAGCGTCAGCCCCACGTTGGCGCCGATCAGGTTCGCCGCGGCGACGGGCCCGGGGTGCGGCGGGACGACCGCGTGCATCGCGGCGAACGCGCCCGCCGCGGGCAGCGCGTAGTAGAGCACGGAGCCGCCGAAGCGGCGCGCCACGGTCAGGATGATCGGGACGAAGATGACGAGCCCGGCATCGAAGAAGATCGGGAACCCGAACAGCAGGGACGCGACGCCCAGTGCCAGCGGTGCCCGTCTCTCGCCGAACCGGCCGATGAGCGTGTCCGCGAGCGTCTGCGCGCCGCCCGTCACCTCCAGCAGCCGCCCGAGCATGACGCCGAAGGCGACCAGCAGCGCGACCGAGCCGATCGTGTCGGCGAACCCGAACATCAGCACGTCGGGGATGTCGCCGGGCGGGAAACCCACGGCGACGGCCGTCAGCACGCTCACCAGGACCAGCGAGATGAAGGCGTGCAGCTTCAGCTTCATGATCAGGAAGAGCAGCAGCGCCACGGCGCCGGCCGCGATCAGCAGCAGCGTGAGCGTGCCGAACTGTGGGTCGATGGCTTCCACGGGCGCCTCCGCCGAGTTCGGGCCCGGCCGGCCCGGGCGCGTACCGACACCCTGCCGCAAAGGTACTACCTTTTACAAGGGTTCGTCGGCGGCACTCGGCCGTGAAGGCGCAAAGCCCCCTGCCGCCCCGGGAGGCGGCAGGGGGCGCCGGGAGCCGGGGTCAGCCGGCCAGCCGGAATCCCTCGTAGCCTGCGGCGGCGACCTCGTCGCACTTCTGCCGGTACACGCCGACGCCGGCGGGATAGGGCATGAACACCCGGGGCTTGCCCGGCACGTTCGAGCCCATGTACCAGGAGTCGGCGGCCGGGTAGAGCGTCGCCTGGGCGACCTCGCCGACGTGCCGGGTCCAGGCGTCCTCGGCCTCGGGCGTGGCCTCGATCGTCCGCTCGCCCCGGGACCGCAGCGCGGCGATCGCGTCGCCCACCCACTCCACGTGCTGCTCGATGGAGACCATCATGTTGGACAGCACGGACGGGCTGCCGGGGCCGGTGATCGTGAACAGGTTCGGGAACCCGGCCACGGCGAGCCCCAGATAGGTGCGCGGGCCCTCCGCCCACTTCTCGGCGAGCCGGACCCCGCCCCGCCCGCGGATGTCGACGGCCGTGAGCGCGCCGGTGATCGCGTCGAACCCGGTCGCGAACACCACCGCGTCGAAGGCGAATTCCTCTTCCGACGTGCGGATGCCGGTGGGGGTGACCTCGGCGAGCGGCGTCCTGCGGACGTTCACCAGGCGGACGTGCGGCAGGTTATAGGTCTCGTAGTAGTTCGTGCCCAGGCAGGGGCGTTTGGCGCCCAGCGGATGGTCCCTGGGCTGCAGTTCCTCGGCCACCTCCGGATCGTTGACGACCTCGGCGATCCGGTCGCGGACGAACTGCGCGATGGTGTCGTTGGACTCCTTGCTGATGATCAGGTCGTTGTAGCCGCTGAGCAGGCTGACGAGGCTGTTGTCCTTGTCGTACCAGACTTTCCGGTAGTAGGCGTCGCGCTCGTCGTCCGGCACCTCCATCGCGCCCTTTGTCGCCTCCGGGAATGCGACTCCGAACCCGGACTCGCGGTTCGCCTTGCGCACTTCGGCGTACCGTTCCTTCACCGCCCGCTGCGTTTCGGGGTCGAGTGGATGGTTGTTGGCGGGTATCACGAAATTGGGCGTGCGCTGGAACACCGTCAATTGCGCGGCCTGCTCGGCGATCAGCGGGATGATCTGCACGCCCGAGGACGCCGTACCGATCACCGCGACCCTTTTCCCGGTGAAGTCCGCGCCCTCCTCCGGCCAGTCGCCGGTGTGGTACCACTCGCCGCCGAAGGCGTCCAGGCCCGGCAGGTCCGGCAGCCTCGGCGTGGACAGGCAGCCGGTCGCCATGACCAGGTACTGGGCCGACAGCCGGTCGCCGCGGTCGGTGCGCACCTCCCAGCGCCCGGTCTCCTCGTCGAACGCGGCCCCGGTCACCCGCGTCCGGAGCCGGATGTGCGGCCGCAGGCCGAACCGGTCGGCGACGTGGTCGATGTACCGGAGCAGCTCCTCCTGGGCCGGGTACTTCTCCGTCCACTCCCATTCCTGCTCCAGCGCGGGGTCGAACGAGTAGGCGTAATCAAGGCTCTTCACGTCGACGCGCGCCCCGGGATACCGGTTCCAGAACCACGTGCCGCCGATCCCCTCGCCCTTCTCGCAGACCTGCACGGACAGGCCGAGACCCCGCAGCTTGTGCAACATGTAGAGACCGGACAGTCCAGCACCCACCACTACCGCGTCGACCTCGCGCGAGTTCCCGGCGTCGTGCCGCGGCGGTGGTGACGTCTGGGTCATCGTTGGATTTCCTCTCGAAGAGTCCGATGGGTCGGCGGAGCACCGGGCCGGCTGAAGCGGGTGCGAAGTACCCGCGCACTTTCAGCGGCCGCGATCTTGAATGCTATATCCCCGGGACCGGCCATGGGGCGCCCTTCCCCGGTGCCGCATTTTCGTCGGCGATAATGCGCTCACGGTGAGTGAGACGACCGGCGTCCGGCCTGCGGACAGTCATTCGGGGACTAAAGGCGCTCCGTTCCGGCCCGGCGTCCGGGACCGATGCGGCACCATGGTCGCGTGCATCCCGTCGAGGTTTCCGAACGCGAGGCCGAGGTGCTGGCCGCCGTGGGCCGGCATCTGACCAACACGCAGATCGCGAGCCGGCTGCACATCTCGGTCCGGACGGTCGAGAGCCACGTGTCGTCCCTCCTGCGCAAGTACGGGGCGGCGAACCGGCGCGAGCTGGCCGTCCTCGCGGCCGGACAGGGCGAGCCGGGCGAGCAGGACGGGCGCGGGACGGTCTCCGGGGTGCCCGCCGCGCACACCTCGTTCATCGGGCGGGACGCCGAGCTGGCGGAGATCGAGGCCGCCGCCGGCCGGGCCCGGCTGGTGACGCTCCTCGGCTCCGGCGGGGCCGGCAAGTCGCGGCTCGCCGCGGTGGCGGCGGCCGCCTCCCGGCACGGGGGCGTGTTCGTCGACCTGGTGCCCGTGCGGGACGGCTTCGTCGACCAGGCCGTCGCGGCCGCGCTGGGCGTCGCCGAGCGCCCGGAGTCCGAGCTGCGCACCGTGATCGCCGAACGGCTGGGGCGGGGCCGGGCGCTGGTCGTGCTGGACAACTGCGAGCACGTGCTGGACGCGGTGGCGGAGTTCGCGGACCGGATCCTGGCGGCCTGCCCGGGCACCCGGATCCTGGCCACCAGCCGGGAGCGGCTCGGCATCCCGGGGGAGCGGATCGTCCGGGTGGGGCCGCTGCCGCTCGCCTCGCACGCCGAGGCGCTGTTCACGGACCGGGCCCTGGCCGCCGACCCCGGCTTCGCCGCCGACCCCGACGCCGTGGCGGAGATCTGCGCCCGGCTGGACGGCATGCCGCTCGCGATCGAGCTGGCCGCGGCGCGCTGCGCGTCGCTGGGCGCGCCCGGGGTGCTGGCCGTCCTGTCCGACCGGCTGCGCCTCCTCACCGGCGGGCGGGGGGCCGACGAGCGGCACCGCTCGCTCCGCGCCGTCCTGGCCTGGAGCCACGACCTCCTCGACGAGGAGGAGCGCGCCCTGTTCCGCCGGCTGGCGGTGTTCGCGGGCGGCTTCGACCTGGCCGCGGTCCTCGCGGTGACCCCGGGCACCCCGGCGGACGCGGCGGCCGACGTGCTGGGCCGGCTCGCCGAGAAGAACATGGTCGTCAGGGCGGGGCCGGCCCGCTGGCGGCTCCTGGAGACCGTCCGGGCCTTCGCCGCGGAACGGCTCGCGCTCAGCGGCGAGGAGGCCGGCCTGCGGAGGCTGCATCTCGCGTGGGCGTCCCGGGTCGCCGCCGAACTGGCGGACGCGCCCGCGGGCGAGGGGTTCGACGCCGTCGCGGACGATCTGCGCGCCGCGCTGGCCGCCGCCCCCGCGGACGCGGGGGAGACGGCGCACGGACTGGCGCGGTCGCTGGGCGGCCTGGCGTACGCGCGGCGGTTCACGCGCGAGGCGTACGACCACTTCATGGAGGCGGCCGAGCGGGCGGGGTCGCCCGCGGAGGCGGCCGGCGACCTCAAGAGCGCGGCGGACTGCACGCACGTCATGCCGACCGGCGGCCACCAGCACTTCGAGCTGCTGTGCGCGGCGGCGGAGCGGGCGCGGGACGCGGGGGACGGCGGCGCGGAGGCGGTCCTCCTGGCCACGGCGGTCGTCACGACGGCCCGCAACCCCGGCTGGTACGCGATCCCGCACGCCGACCTGCTGCGGCTGGTGGAGCGCGCGGAGGCCGCCGGCGACCCGGGCGACCCCGTCGTCGCGGCGTGGCTCGCCGCCGCCCGCGCCTGGACGGCCTCGGCCGAGCCCTACAGCGCCGATCCCGCCCTCGCGGAGCGGGCCGTGGCGGCGGCCCGCGCGGCGGGCGATCCGGTGCTGGTCAGCGCCGGCCTCGACGCGGTGGTCAGCGCCGCGCTGCGCGCGGGCCGGCTGCGGGCGGCGCACCGGACCGGCCGCGAGCGGCTCGACCTGCTGGCCGCCCTGCCCGGCGACGACCCGCGCTGCGCGGCCGAGATCGTCGACATCGTGCACGTGGCGGTGAACTGCGCGACCGCGGCGGGCGACCTGCCCGGCGCGCTGGCCGTCGCGCGGCGGGCGCTGGCGGACGACCTGCTCCATGACCAGTACTACCTGTCGTCCAACACCGTCATCGTGCCGCTCGCCCTGAGCGGGGAGTTCGGCGAGGCGCTGCGGTACGCGGGCGAGGCGTGGGAGAGCTGGCTGCGGGCCGGCCGGCCCGGCAGCGGCATGATGCTGCCGGCCGCGGTCGGTCCCGCGCTCGTGCACGGCCTGCGCGGCGACCGCGCGCGGCACCGGGAGTGGCGGGCCCGGGTGCCGGACGCGGCGACGGGCCAGGTGTTCGACCTCTCGGCGCTGGCCGGTTTCGCCGACGCGCTCGTCGCCGTGCACGGCGGGTGCCTCGGCGGTGCCGCCGAGCTGGTCGCCGGGCTGTTCTCCGACGCGACGGACCCGCTCTACGCCGGGTACGCCCACCCGGCCGGCGCCGAACTGGCCGTCCTGGCGGGCCTCCCGGACGCGGCGGCGCTGGTCTCCGCCGCCGAGGCCGCGGCGGCGGAGAACGCGTGGGGTGCGGCGTGCCTCGCCCGCGCCAGGGGGCGCCTGCACGGCGACGCCGGCGAGCTGGCCGCCTCCGCCGAGGCGTGGGAGCGCCTCGGCGCCCGCTTCGAACGGGCGGCCACCCTCCTGCTCCTGCCCGGCCGGGCCGACGAGGGCCGCGCGGAGATGGCCCGGCTGATGAAGCACGAATAGCGCATCTCGCCTGGGAGACGCGCCATTCGCGAAGGGGAGGGTCAGCCGGAGAAGAACTTCTCCAGCGCCAGCCCGATCGACGCCGGGTCGGCCTGGCCGTGCGCCTGTCCTTCCAGCCATTCCAGGCGGGCGTCCGGGACCCGCCCGGCGACCTCCCGCGCCGCGTCCTTCATCCGATCGGAGCTCGCCGACCCCGCGAGGACCAGCGTCGGGACGGAGACCGCGGACACCCGCTCCGGGACCGGCCCGTCGCCCACGACCGACGCCTCGTAGGCGAGGGTGTGCGCCACGGCCTCGATCCCGGGCCAGAACGGCTGCTCCTTCATGCCCGCCACCGCCTCGGGCGGCATCTCGGCGCCCCGGGTCAGGAAGAGCTCGACCGCGTCGCCGCGCCGGCCCTGCTCGGCGAGCGCCGCGAGTTCCCGGTGGGAGGGCAGCCGGTGGCCGGGCGCGGTCGCGTACGGGGGTTCGAACACCGCCAGCCGCGTGATCGGCGCGCCCGCGGCGGCCGCCTCCAGCGCCAGCGCGCCGCCGGAGGACCCGCCGAACACCATCGCCCGCCCGCCGGCCGCCTCGATCAGCGCGGTCAGGTCCTCGATCTCGCGCTGGACGGCGTACGGCGCGATGTCGCCGCTGCCGCCGCGGCCGCGCCGGTCGTAGTTGTAGACGGTGAACCGGGCGGCCAGCGCCTCCGCGATACCGGTCATGGTCGGGTCGTCGCGCGTCGAGAACGCGCCCTGGACGAGGACGACAGCGGGCCCCGCGCCGGTGCGGTCGTAGGCGATGGGCGTACCGTCCGCCGAGGTGACGGTGCGGTGCAGGGGCCGGTAGGTGAGCAGCACGACCCCGTCGTCGCCGAGCGGCCTGGCCTCCACCAGTCGCAGCGCCGCCTCCTCGGCGCCGTCGCGGAACAGCCGGCGCCCGCCGCCCAGGATGAGCGGGTAGACCATCAGCCGGTACTCGTCCACGAGGCCGCGGGCCGCCAGCGCCTGGACGAGCTCGGCGCTTCCGTTGACGAGGATGTCCCCGCCGGGCTGCCGCTTCAGGTCGGCGACCTCGTCCACCGTGATGACGGTCGTGTTCTCCCACTCGGGGTCCCGCAGCGTGCTGGAGACGACGTACTTGGGCATCCCGTTCATCTTCTCGGCGAAGTCCCCGGTCTGCCGGGGCCATGCCTGCGCGAAGCCCTCGTAGGTCGTCCGGCCCAGCAGCAGCGCGCCCGCGGAGCGGACCTCGTCCGCCTTGACGGCGTCGCCCTCCTCGCCGCGGTCGAAGCGGAAGGCCCAGCCCAGCTCGCCGGGCTTCTCGATGACGCCGTCCAGGGTCGTGAACTCGGAGACGATGATCTTCCTCATGGTCGTTTCCCTTTCGCTGGTGATCTGCAATGGGTGTCGTGGAGGGTCAGGCGGCGGTGGCGGGCCCGGTCCGGGCCGGCCGGGCGAGCGCGCCCCTCCCGCCGAGGAGGGGGAGCAGCATGAGCGCGGCCGTCAGCCCGAAGGCGCCCGGGTAGCCGGTGCGGACGGCGAGGAGGCCGAAGCCGGCGGCGCCGAGGCCGATGCCCGCGTCGTAGGCGATGTTCCACAGGGCGCTGACGGTCCCGTAGGACGACGCGGGGACGCGGTCGAGCAGCACGGCCATGCTGGCGTTGCCGGTGAGGCCGAATCCGGCGCCGAACACCACCATCCCGGCCAGCGCCGCGGCGGGGTCGGACACCAGCACCAGGACCGCGATCCCGCCCGCCGAGATCAGCAGCCCCGGGACCAGCTGCCGCGCCGCCCCGTTCCGGTCCGCGTCCCGGCCGGCCCACCACCGGGTGGCCGTGGCCGTGAGGCCGTGCGCCAGCAGCGCCCACGCCGCGGCCCCGCCGGCCGCCAGCGGCAGGAAGGTGGCGGTGATCCCGGTCGCCGTCGCCGTCGCGGCGAACACCAGCGCGGGGCCGAGCAGCGCACGGCTGCGGGCGGCGGCGACGATCCCGAGGGGCCCCTCGGGCGCGGGCCGGCGTCCCGGCAGGTCCCGCACCGCCGCCAGGCCGGCCAGCGCCGACACGCCGGCCAGGACGAACACCGGCGTGTAACCGGCCGCGTCGCTCAGCCAGAGGCCCAGCGGAAGCGCGGCCATGGCCGGCACCCCGCAGGCGATCCCGTAGACGCCCAGCCCCTCACCGCGCCGCTCGGGCGGGACGATCGAGGCCACCAGGGCCCCGCCCAGGACCACCGCCACCGCGAACCCGGCGCCCCGCACCAGGCAGACCGCAAGGATCACGGCCATCGACCCGGAGGCCGCCAGCGCCAGCGCCGGAATCCCCAGCAGCGCCAGCCCCGCTCCGAACACCGCCCGGTACCCGAACCGCGCCACCAGCCGCGAGACGACCAGCTCGGTGCCGACGGTCGCCAGCATCATCACGCCCGTGGCCAGCCCGGCCCCCGCCCCGCCGGCCCCGTTCGCGTCCGCGTACCGAGGCAGCGCGGAGAACAGCAGGTAGAAGCTCGTCGCCGAGCCGGTGCCGGCCACCAGCACCAGGGCGAACGCCCGGCTCATCAGCGGCGGCCGCGCGGCGTGCCCTGCCGTGCCCCCAAGTGTGTTCCGGGGTGCGGGGGCCGGCGCTGCGATGGTGCTCATCGCGTCCTCCTCGGCGGTCGGGTGACTGCTGAGAAGCGTCGCCGCCGCGAGCACGGACCGGCATCCGTGGCCACCACGGATCGGTCACGGACCGCACCTCGTACGGCGCGGGGGTCAGGGGGTGCCGCGGGCCTCTTCGAGGGCCTGGTCGATCGCGGCGGCCAGGCCCGCCTGGTCGTGCGGGCCCTCGTGGAGGGCTCCGTTGACGAAGAACGTGGGGGTGCCGGAGGCGCCGCTGCGTTCGCCCGCCTCGCGGTCGGTGTTGACGCGCTCGCGGTGCCGGGCGAGGTCGGCCCACGCCTCCACGCCGAGCCGCTCCGCGTAGGAGGTCAGGTCGGCGTCGGTGAGCGCCAGCTGGTTGGCGAAGAGCAGGTCGTGCATCTCCCAGAAGCGCCCCCGGTCGGCCGCGGCCTCCGACACCACCGCCGCCGAGACCGCGTGGGGGTGGACCTCGCGCAGCGGGAAATGCCGGAAGACGTACCGCAGCCTGTCGCCGTACTGCTCCTGCAGGCGCCTGATCGTGTCCACCGCGCGCCCGCAGTAGGGGCATTCGAAGTCGCCGTACTCGACGAGGGTCACGGGGGCGTCGTCCGGGCCCCGGACATGGTCGCGGGCGGTGACGGACGGCACCGGCTCGGGCTCGGGCTCGAAGGCGCCGTCGTCGCCGGGGGCGCCGGGCGGGGCGCACACACCGCCGCGGTCCCAGGCGAGCCGGAAGATCAGCCAGCCCATGACTGCGGCCAGCAGCGAGCCGGCGAGGATGCCGATCTTGGCCTGGCTCTGCATCGCGGGCTCGTCGGCGAACGCCAGGCCGGTGATGAACAGCGCGACGGTGAAGCCGATGCCCGACACGGCCGCACCGCCGAGGACCTGGCCCCACACCAGGTTGCCGGGCAGGCCGCCCCAGCCGAGCCGCAGCGGGATGAAGGTCCCGATGGCGATGCCGCCGAACTTGCCCAGCAGCAGGCCCGCCGCGACGCCGATCGCGATGGGGGACGTGGCCGCCTCGCCCAGCGTCTCGGCGTTCAGCACCACGCCCGCGTTGGCGACGGCGAAGACGGGCACGATGACGTAACTCGTCCAGGGGAGCAGCCGCAGCTGGAGCCGCTCGTTGATCGACACGGTCCGCTGGACGCTCCGGGTGGCCAGGCGCTCCAGTTCCGGGCTCGGGTCGCGGGACAGCGCGTGCACGATCTCGCTCGCCGTGAGCAGCTTGTGCTCGCTCGGCGCGTACACCGTCACCAGCATGCCGAGGAGCACCCCGGCGGCCGTCGGGTGGACGCCGCTCTCCAGCATCGCCGCCCACACGCCGAGCCCGAGCGCCACGTACGCGGGCGCCCGCCAGATCTGCAGCCACCGCAGCGCCGCGATCAGCGCGACCAGGACCGCCACGGCCAGCAGGGCCCAGGGCGAGAGGTCCTCGGTGTAGAAGACCGCGACGATCAGGATCGCCAGGATGTCGTCGACGACCGTGAGCGTCAGCACGAACAGCCGCAGCGGCTCCGGGCAGCGGGCGCCGATCACCGCGAGCAGCCCCAGCACGAACGCGGTGTCGCTGGCCACCGGGATCCCCCAGCCGGCCGCGCCCGGTCCGCCCGCGTTGATCGCCGTGTAGGTCAGCGCCGGCACCGCGATGCCGCCGGCGGCCGCCACGACCGGCACCGCGACCAGCCGCCGGTCGCGCAGCTGCCCGACCCTGATCTGCTGGCTGATCTCCAGGCCGATGACGAAGAAGAACAGCGTCATCAGCCCGTCGTTGACCCATTCACGCAGCGTCAGCGAGAACCCGCGCTCGCCCAGGGAGACGGCCAGCTCGGTCTCCCAGAAGTGCTCGTAGGAGTCGCCGAGCGGCAGGTTGGCCCACAGCAGCCCGGCCGCGGTGGCGGCCAGCAGCACGCTGGTGCTGTTCGTCGCGGTGACCAGGAAGGCGCGCAGTCCCGCCGGCAGGGCCGGAACGACGGATCTCTCGGTCACCCCGAGATGATTTCAGGGAACGCGGGACCGTCCTCCGCGCCACGCCGGTCGGCCCGCACGGCCGCCCGCCGGGCCGTCAGATGATCGCCACGTCGTAGAGGATGCGCTTCATCGCGGACTCCGGGAGGCCCGGGTTGCGGGCGGCGCTTCCGGCGGCGTCCGGGTCGTCGAGGAGCTCCAGCAGGCGGGGGACCGGGAGCCGCTCGTCCCGGGCGGCCGCGGCGCGGACGGCGGCGTCGGGGTCGCGGCTGAGCCGTTCGACCAGTCCGGCCGTGAGCGCGGGATCGCGCAGGGCAAGGGCGCGGGCCGTCGCGTCCGCGGAGCCGGCCAGGCGCGCGAGGCCCGCGCAGGGGAAGTTGGGGTGGCCGACGCGGTCCAGGCTGGTGAAGAACGGCGACTCCAGGGCCATGGCGAGCAGGAGCTCACCGGGCGGGTCCGGGTGGTGCTCCGACAGCAGGAGCCGGACGGCGAAGTCGTCGTCGGCCGCGAGGCGGGCGACGAGGTCGGCGGGCAGGTGCGGGCTGTGGGCGGCGAAGCGGCGCAGGCCCACGTGGGCGGACGTGGCGCAGCGGCGCAGCAGGCCGATGTCGTCCAGGCGGGCCCAGAACCACTCCGGCGGACGCAGCCGGTCGTCCGGCCCGACGTGGTAGTCGATGGCCGCGCGCTGCTCCTCGGTCAGCTCCGGGCGCAGCGACACCGCGAGCCGCACCGCGGGCTCGGGGTCGGCCGCGAGGACCCCGACGAGGTCGGGCGGCAGATGCGGGTTCGCGGCCGCCGCGGCCCGCGTCTCGGGGCGCGGGTCGCGGCACAGCTCCCGCGCCTGGCCGGCGTCCAGCGGGACGGTGGAGGCCACCGCGCACGCCGGCCCGCTCGCCAGCAGCGGCGCGGCGAACTCGGGACGTCGGTGGCAGGCCAGCCGCATCGCCAGCCGGCGGACGGCAGGGTCCGGGTCGTCGAGGGCCGCGTCGACGACCTCGTCGGGCGGCTCCGGCCAGCTCCACAGCGCGCCCAGCCGGACCTTGGCGTCCGGGTCGGCGGCCAGGGCGGCCCGGACCCCGGCGGGCAGGGCCGCGTTGTCGCAGAGCGCGTCGCGCACCTGCGCGTCCGGGTCGGCGGCGAGCCGCGCGAGGACGTCGCCGGGCAGGGGCTTGGCGGGCTCCCGGTGCTCGGGCGCCGCGGCCACCGCGCGGCGGACGACGGGGTCGGGGTCGTCGGCGAGGCGCGCCCGGACCGGCACGGGCGCGTGCCCGGTGGTGGCGACCAGCCGGCGCGTGCGCGGGTCGGGGTGCCGGGCGGCGGCCTCGTACACGGCGTCCGGCACGCCCTCGCGGCGCAGCAGCGCGTTGCGCATCCGCGGCTCCGCGCGCTCCAGGATCAGCAGCAGCAGGCCGGCCGGGGCGGCGGGGTTGGCGGCCAGGCCCTCCAGCCGCACCGAGTAGAGCGTCCGCACCCCGATCACGTTAGCCGCCGGCGCCGCGTACCGGGAAGCTCACCGGTGCCCGAGTTCCGCCCAGGCCAGGCGGTGTTGTCACCGGGTAACACCCCCGATACCTTTGCGGGCATGACAGGTTCGCGGGGCGGAGCGGGCGCACGGCGCGATCCCGGGCGCCGCCGCGCCCTGCTGGAGGCCGCCGACCGGGTCATCCAGCGGGAGGGACCGGAGGCGTCGATGGCGGCGATCGCCGCGGAGGCGGGGATCAGCAAGCCGATCCTCTACCGCCACTTCGGCGACAAGAGCGGCCTCTACCAGGCGCTCGCCGAGCGGCACACGCGCAAGCTGATCGAGGGGATCCGGGAGGAGTTCTCCCGCGACGACCCGATCCGCGACCGCACCCGCACCACCATCGACACCTACCTGGCGACCATCTCCAAGAACCTCAACCTCTACCGCTTCCTGATGCACCGGGCCAGCGCCGAGGACACCGCCACGCACAGCGCGATGAGCACGATGATCCGCGACGTGAGCCGGGAACTCGCCGAGGTGATGATCGCCGACGGCGAGCTCGCGGACCGGACCCGCGCGTACGTGTGGGGCCACGCGATCGTCGGCATGGTGCAGACGGCCGGCGACTGGTGGCTCGACCACGGCGAGGACGTCCCGCGGGAGGACGTCGTGGACGGCCTCGTCGACCTCGTCCTCCGCGGCCTGCCGGCCGCCGCGTCCGGCGACCGCGCCGCAGACCAGGCCCCCGGCCGTTCCCCCGATTCTCCCGACCCACGATTCCCGAGGTGACTGTGCAGACCGACGCGCGCGTGCAGGCCGACGTGCGGCCCGAGGCGGCCGAGACGGAACCCGCCGTGGAGACCGAACGGCGGCCCTGGGGGAGCTTCGAGCGCTTCACGCTGAACGAGCCGTCCACCGTGAAGATCATTCATGTGCGGCCCGGCCAGCGGCTCAGCCTGCAGCGGCACCGCGACCGTGCCGAGCTGTGGGTGGCGCTCGACCCCGGCGCGGTGTTCGAGGTGGCCGGGCGGCGCATCCTGCCCGAGGTGGGGGAGCGGGTGCTGATCCGCGCCGGCGACACCCACCGCCTCGGCTCGGACGGCCCGGCCGTGCGCGTCCTGGAGATCGCCTTCGGGCACTTCGACGAGGACGACATCGAGCGCCTCGAGGACGAGTACGGCCGCGCCTGAGCGACCCGGAACGGCCCGGCCGTCCGTGTGAACGGGCGGCCGGGCCGCTTTCCGCGCGGGGCCGGCGGTTAGCGGAGGAGGCTCCAGTGGCCTCCGGCGACGCCGGGCTCCCGGCCGGTGCCCGGACGGGTCGCCCGGTACAGCTCGCCCTGGTGGCTCACCAGCGCGCCGGCCTTGTACGGCGCGCCGCCGTCCCAGGCGGGGACGCCGACCGGCGAGATACGGCTGGCGCGGCCGTCCGCGGCGCGGGTGCGGGTCAGCGCGTACGCGCCGACCCTGGCCGGCCCGCCGTACCGCCGCCAGGTCCGGCCGTCCGTCGAGTACTCAATGGCCATGCCGGGGTTGCGGACGTTCGCCCACAGCGTCCCGCCGGAGATCCGCGCGCCGGGCGGCGGGATCCGGTAGTTCACCCCTTCCCCGGGCAGCCCCACCGGCCGGTAGAACGACAGGAGCGGGAACGTCTTCTGCCCGAGCGTGTTGGTGAAGACCCGCCAGGCGGCCTCCATCTCGCCGGGCGCCGGGGTCTCGCGGTTCCAGGCGCGCTCGGCCACGCCGAGCAGCTTGGGGAACGCCTGGTACTCGCGCAACTCCGGCGTCTTGCCGTTCTCCCCCCACATCTGGGCCTCCAGGCCGAGGATGTTCCCGCGGCCCTCGGGGGTGAGCCGCGTCCAGGACGGGTTCGGCGTGACGGGGTTGCCCCAGCGGTCCTCGACCGCGTTCGCGTACACGTCGAACGGCTGGTAGGTGAAGGTGCTCTTCTCGTCCACGTAGGCGGCCCAGTAGTAGCCGGGCTCGTCCGGGTCCTTGTTGTAGGCGAGGTCCATGTAGAGGTTGGTCGCGTGGGCGAGGATCACCGGCGTGCCCTCGTTGGCGAACCGGTACGCCCAGTCCTCGCGGCCCCAGCCCCACACGTTCTGCCAGGGCAGCGGGCTGAAGCCCTTGAGGCGGAACGAGTGCGCCGGGTCGGTGATGTCCTCCCACCCGGCGGTCTTGCCGGCGGCCTTCTGCGCTATGGCGTTCCAGCGGGTGAAGAACATCCGCTTCAGTTCCTCGCCCGACCGGCCCGCGGTCTCGGGGTTGTCCCGGCACGCGGGCGATCCCGACCACCAGCCCTCCGGCGGGCCGGGCGGCTCGTCGCCGCCGAGGTTGAGGCGCTCGAAGGGGACGCCGGCCCTGGCGTACATCTCCGCCACCTCGGACACGACCTTGTCCAGGAACCTGTAGGTGCTGTCCAGGCACGGGTTCACGAGGTTGTCGTTGTAGTACTGGACGCTCACGTGCCGGCTGGTGTCGTCCGGGTCCAGCAGCCGGTACGCGGAGTCGTGCGTCCGGCGGTGGCGGTGCTCCATCGACTGGACGGCGGCGCGGGCGTGCGCGGGGAAGTTCAGCTCGGGGATCACCTCGATGTGCCGCTCGGCCGCGTAGCGCAGGATCTCCTGGAACTCCCCGACCGTGTAGAAGCCGCTCCCCTTGCCGACGAAGTTGAGCGTGCCCTGCTCGAAGCCCTGGTACGCGGGCCGGTGGCCCAGGTTGGCCTCCGCCTCGTCCCGCGGCTTCCGGGCGATGCCGTCACCGGGGCGGAGGTCGTCGGCGGATCCCATGCCCTGGTGCAGGGCGCCCGTCTCCTTCAGGTCGAACTCCCGCTTGGAGCCGTAGCCCGTCAGCTCGGGCAGCCCCGGGATCTGCAGGCGCCAGCCCTCGTCGTTGGTCAGCCCGAAGTGCAGCTTGTTGAGCTTGGTGAAGCTCATCAGGTCGAGGAACTTCTTGACGGTCGCCGCGGTCTCGAAGTGGCGGCCCACGTCGATGTGCAGGCCCCGGTAGCCGAACAGCGGCGCGTCGGCGATCTCGGCGCGGGGGACCCGCACCGTGGCCGGGCGCCGGCCGCGCGCCGCCGCCTCGTAGCCGGCGGCGGGGACGAGCTGCCGCAGGGTCTGGATGCCGTACAGCACGCCGGCGCGGTCGGCGCCGGTGATCCGGACGCCCCGGCCGGTCGCGGTGAGCGTGTAGCCCTCCGGGTCGGCCTCGCCGTCGCGGTCGGCGTCGAGACCGGGGTCGACGCGCAGGGAGATCGGCGCGCCCCGCCCGCGGGCGACGTCGCGCAGCGCGGAGCGCAGGTAGCGCTCCTCCCCGCGCAGGGAGCGCGGCGCCGAGACGGGGGAGCCGCCGCCGATCGCGACCGTGCCGCCGGACGCGGCCGCCGACAGCGGCTGCGGGACGAGGCTCTGCTTCAGCGTGAGGTCCGTCTCCGGGGCGGTGTTCGCGGCGTACCGGGTCGCGGCCGACTCCACCGGGCGCTTGTCGCCGGAGAACGCGGTCGTCTGCTTCGGGTCCGCCGGGTCGAGGAGCGACCTGGCCGGCACCCATTCCGGCTTGCCGCCGCCGAAGGCGATCGTCCATCCGGCGGGGGCGTCGGACTTGTGGACGGCCCACAGCTCGACGTTGATGTCGATCTTCCGGCGCTCGCCCGGCGCGACGGGCCGGAAGCCGTCCACCGGCCGCAGCGCGTAGAAGTCGCCGCTCTGCGCCGCGTCCGCGCGGGCCACGGCGAGCCCCTGCGCCGCGAGCCGCTCGCGTGCGGTGTCGCCGTCCTGGCCCGCGAGGACGGCGGCGGGTTGCCTGACGGAGTTGAAGTACAGGGCCCATCCGCCGCCGAGGGCGCAGCGGCGGTCGCGGTTGTCGATGGTCAGCCGCGCGAGGTGGTACCGCGCGTCGGTGACGGTGTGGTCGACCGGCTGGTAGGTCAGCAGGAGGTCGCGGGCGTCGGGATGGCAGGCCGCCGACGCCGCGCCCGGCGAGAGCACCGCCGCGAGGGCGGCGGTGAGCGCGGCGGCCGACAGCACGGCCGTGTGTCTGTTCGGCATAAATAGGAAAGTATCCTAATAGTTTGCCGCGGTCCCGTGCCCGAACCGGCCACCGCCGAAGCCGCAGGCGGCGCCGCCCGGCCGCCTCCGGACACCCGTGCGATCTTGACAGGCGGCGCCGGCGCCGCGACCCTCCCCGCCGCCCGGGCGGCGCTCAGCGCAGGGCGAACTCCCAGTTGCCGCCCTTGCCGTACTCCTTGAGGATGCGCCGCGCGGTCGTCGTCACGTGCACCTCGTCCGGGCCGTCGAAGATCCGGCCCGCGCGGGCGTGCCGGTACATGTGGCCGAGGGGCGTGTCGTCGGTGAGGCCCTCCGCCCCGTGGACCTGGACGGCCCGGTCCACGACGTTGTTCAGCATCCGCGCCGCCACCACCTTGACGACCCCGATCTCCACCCGAGCCTCGGCCCCGAGGCCCTGCTCCCCGGAGTCGATCTTGTGCGCGGCCTGCAGCGTGAGCAGCCTGGCCGACTGGATCTCGGCGTAGGAGTCGAACACGTGCTGCTGGAGGAGCTGCTTCTTGTACAGCGGCTCGCCGAACGCGGTGCGCTCGTGCAGCCGCGCGCACATCAGGTCGAACGCCCGCTGCGCCTGCCCGAGGAACCGCATGCAGTGGAAGATGCGGCCCGGCCCCAGCCGCTCCTGCGCGATCACGAAGCCGTGCCCGCGCGGCCCCAGCAGGTTGCCCTCCGGGACGCGCACCTCGTCGTACAGCACCTCGCAGTGCCCGCCGTCCAGCCCCAGCACGGGCGTGTCGCGGACGATCGTGTACCCGGGGGTGTCGGTCGGCACCAGGATCATGCTGAACGAGAGGTACGGGGAGGTGCCCTCCGGCTCCGTCCGGCACATCACCGTCGTGTACGCCGCCCTGTTGGCGAACGTCGTGAACCACTTGCGGCCGCGGATGACCCACTCCCCGTCCTCCAGGGTCGCGGTGGTGGTCAGCTGCGTCGGGTCCGAGCCGGAGATGCCCGGCTCGGTCATCGCGAAGCTCGGGTTGATCTCGGCGCGGACGAGCGGCTCCAGGAACCGCTCCCGCTGCTCCGCGCCCGCGTGCCGGTGCAGCATCAGCGAGTCCTGCAGCGTGTAGGTGCCGAGCGCGAGCTGCCCGAACTCGCTGCGCCCCTGCACCTCGTTGACGTAGACGTAGTCGAGGAACGGCAGCCCGCCCCCGCCGAGCTCCTTCGGGTGGCCGAGCGCCCACAGGCCCTCCGCCTTCGCCTCGCGCTGCAGGCCGGCGACCAGGTCGGCCGCCTCGCCGCCGCCGCGCCGCAGCACCGGCTCGGCGGGCTCGACGCGCTCGGTCATGAAGGCGTGCACGGCGTCGCGCACCGGCCGGACGGACGCCGGGATGTCAAAGGCCATGGGATCCCTCCAGGTGACTAGAACCGCATTCTGTCGCGGAACGGGCGGTGGCGCGACGGGCTCCCGGTCCGCATGGGGAACCTGGTATCCTCGGCGCCATGCGAACCGCAGCCTCCCAGTGGTGGTGGCGCCGCTGAGGCGGCGCCGGTTCGTGATGTAAAGACCCAGGCGACCGCCCTCACCCGGCGGTCTTTTCGCGTGTTCGCCGCCTGGGGTGCAGGGCCCGGAAATTCGAGGGGCCACCGCGGTGGAAACCGTCTCACAGCAGCCGCCCGCCGGCGAGTTCGTCACGGCCGGGGGAGTGCGGGTCACCCGCACGGCGACACCGGTCGACCCGGAGCGCAAGTCCGATGTGCTGAACGCACTCGTCGCCGCCGTGGGCGAGCGGCGCGGCGGCGTCCTCAGCTCCGGCATGGAGTACCCCGGCCGGTACAGCCGCTGGCACATGGCCTACGTCGACCCCTGCCTGGAGATCGTCGCCCGCGGCAGGGCGGTCCAGCTGCGGGCCCTGAACGGGCGCGGCCGCGTCGTCCTGCCCGCGGTCGCGGCCGCGCTGCGCGGCACCGGTGAGGTGCGGGCGGACGAGCCGGACCTGTTCGAGGTGTTCGTCCCGCCCGCGGAGGGGTTCTTCCCAGAGGAGGAGCGCAGCCGCCGGCCGACCGTCTTCACCGCGCTGCGCGCCGTCGTCGACCTGTTCCGCTGCGACGACCCCCACCTCGGCCTGTACGGGGCGTTCGGGTACGACCTGTCGCTCCAGTTCGAGCCGCTGCGGACGAGCACCGAGCGGCCCGCGGACCAGCGCGACCTCGTCCTGCACCTGGCCGACGAGATGGTCGTCGTGGACCGCAAGCGCGAGACCTCGCACCGGATCTCCTACGACTTCGAGGTCGGCGGGACCGGCACCGCGGGCCTGCCGCGCCGCACCGGGGCGACGCCCGTGCCGCCGCCCGCGGCGGAGCTCCCCCCGCAGCCCGTCCCCGGCGTGTACGCGCAGATGGTTCGGGACGCCAAGGAGAAGTTCGTCCGCGGCGACCTGTTCGAGGTGACGCCCGGCCACGCCATGTACGCGCACTGCGACGCGCCCGCCGCGTTCTTCGAGCGGCTGCGGGAGACCAACCCCGCGCCGTACGAGTTCCTGTTCAACCTGGGCGAGGGCGAGTACCTCGTCGGCGCGTCGCCGGAGATGTTCGTGCGGGTGAGCGGCGACCGGGTCGAGACGTGCCCGATCGCCGGGACGATCAGGCGCGGCGCCGACGCGCTGGAGGACGCCGAGCAGATCCGCACGATCCTGTCGTCCGCCAAGGACGAGTCGGAGCTGACCATGTGCACCGACGTCGACCGCAACGACAAGTCGCGGATCTGCGTGCCGGGCAGCGTGCGCGTCCTCGGCCGCCGGCAGATCGAGATGTACTCGCGGCTGATCCACACCGTCGACCACATCGAGGGGCGGCTGCGCCCCGGGTTCGACGCCCTCGACGCGTTCCTCACCCACATGTGGGCGGTCACCGTCACCGGCGCGCCCAAGGCGTGGGCGATGCAGTTCATCGAGGACCACGAGGACTCGCCCCGCCGCTGGTACGGCGGCGCCGTCGGGTTCGTCGGCTTCGACGGGTCGATGAACACCGGCCTGACGCTGCGGACCGCGCAGATCCGCGACGGCGTCGCCACCGTCCGGGCCGGGGCGACGCTGCTCTACGACTCCGACCCCGACGAGGAGGAGCGCGAGACGCACCTCAAGGCCAGCGCGCTGCTGGGCGCGCTCACCGCGGGCCGGCGGGACGCCGGGCCCGCCGCGCCGGAGGAGGCCCCGACGGCGGCGCCGCCGGCCGGGGCGGGCGACGGCCTCACGGTGCTGCTCGTCGACCACGAGGACTCGTTCGTGAACACCCTGGCCGACTACTTCCGCCAGCAGGGCGCATCGGTGACCACGCTCAGGCACGGGTTCCCGGTGCGGATGCTGGACGAGTACGCTCCCGACCTCGTCGTGCTGTCGCCCGGCCCCGGCCGCCCCGAGGACTTCGACGCCCGCGCCCTCCTCGACGCGCTCGACGAGCGGGGCCTCCCGGTCTTCGGCGTCTGCCTGGGCCTCCAGGCGATGGTCGAGCACGCGGGCGGCGAGCTCGCGCTGCTGCCCGAGCCGTCCCACGGCAAGCCCGGCCAGGTGAAGGTGACCGGCGGCGAGCTGTTCGAGGGTCTCCCGGACGAGTTCACCGCGGCCCGCTACCACTCGCTGCACGCCACGCCCGACCGGGTGCGGGGCTTCCAGGTGACGGCGCTGACCGGGGACGTCGTGATGGCCATCGAGGACCCCGCGCGGCGGCGCTGGGCGGTCCAGTTCCACCCGGAGTCCATCCTCACGGCGGCGGGCCGGGCGGGGCACCGGATCGTCGCGAACGTGCTGCGGCTGAGCCGTTCCCAGACTTGAACCGCTCGCACAGTTGAACTGCTCCTAGTCCTGAAGCAGGAGATCGGCAGGCCCGAAATAGTCCTTAGGTCGCTGTCGCGGGACCGGGGAGACCCGGAAGACTTGGTGACCGGCCACCGCGCCGCCCCCGGGTGGCGCTGGTGATCGCCGTTATCCCGGCGGAGGGGGAGGTCGACTCCCCCTCCGTCCATAACGGAGTGTCCGTAACAGGATTTATGGACATCCGTGACGAGAATCCGGTTTTGTCGTGTATCTACCGGGGATCTCGCTTGCCATGATGACAATTCTGTGGCTCATCGCCGTCGTACTGGTGATCGCCGGAATCTACGTGATCGTCGCCCGCCGCGACCTGCTCTGGGGCATCGTCCTCATCGTCGTCGGGCTCCTCGTCGGCCCCGGTGGGGTCAGCATCTTCACCTGACGGACGACCACCGGCCAAGGGGCCGGAAACCTGACGTGACCTGTCAGGTTTCGGTGCGAGCATCGTCCCCATGAGCCGTGCACTGGAAGGAAGGACCGCCCTGGTCGCCGGGGGAACGCGGGGCGCGGGCCGCGGCATCGCCGTGGAGCTCGGCGCCGCGGGAGCGACCGTGTACGTGACGGGACGGTCCACCCGGTCGAGCCGATCGGAGATGGACCGTCCCGAGACCATTGAGGAGACCGCGGAACGGGTGACGGCCGCGGGCGGCGAGGGCATCGCCGTCCGGGTCGACCACCTCGACCCCGGGCAGGTCGACGCCCTCGTCCGCCGCATCGACGCGGAGCGGGGGCGGCTGGACGTCCTGGTCAACGACATCTGGGGCGCCGACCACCTGTTCGAGTTCGGCAAGCCGCTGTGGGAGCAGTCCCTGGAGAACGGGCTGCGGCTGCTGCGGCTGGCCATCGAGACCCACGCCGTCACCAGCCACCGCGCGCTCCCGCTGCTGATCCGCGAGCCCGGCGGCCTCGTGATCGAGATGACCGACGGCACCGCCGAGTACAACGCCCGGTACCGCAGGGACGTCGGCTACTTCTACGACCTCGCCAAGAGCGCCGTGATCCGGATGGCGCTCGCCCAGTCGGAGGAGATCGCCGGGTACGGCGGCACCGCCGTGGCGCTGACGCCGGGCTGGCTGCGCTCCGAGGCGATGCTCGACCACTTCGGCGTCACCGAGGAGAACTGGCTCGACGCCGCCAAGGACGTCCCGAACTTCGCGATCTCCGAGTCCCCGGTGTTCGTCGGCCGCGCCGCCGCCGCGCTCGCCGCCGACCCCGACCGGTCGCGCTGGAACGGGGCGTCGCTGTCCAGCGGCGGGCTCGCGAAGGTCTACGGGTTCACCGACGCCGACGGCAGCAGTCCCGACGCCTGGCGCTACATCACCGAGGTGGTCGACGCCGGACGTCCCGCGGACGTCACCGGATACCGCTAGAGGCCGCACCTCCGAAGACCCGCCCTCCGCATGGCCGCCGGCGATCCCCCGATCGCCGGCGGCCCCGCCCATTACGCCGGTTTGAACGGAATCCGGCCGGTTATGGCGGCGAGCAGACGGAAGGAGGAGCCATGCCGAAGACGACCAAGAGCGGCAAGCCGCGGAAGGAGGAGCTTCCCGGCACGCTGCAGCGCTCCCCGAAGGAGGCGCAGGAGACGTTCGCCAAGGCCCACGACTCCGCGGTCGAGACCTACGGGGAGGGGCAGCGCGCGCACCGCACCGCCTACTCCGCGCTCAAGCACAAGTTCGAGAAGCGCGGCGACCGGTGGGTCCCCAAGAAGCGCAAGGGGCCGTCCGACCAGCGGGCCAAGGACCCGGACGCCCGCCGCGGCAGCGGCCGGAGCGCCGGCGGCGTGGACGTCGAGGGCAGCAGCAGGAAGGAGCTCTACGACCGCGCGGCGGGCCTCGGCGTCCAGGGCCGCTCGAAGATGACCAAGCAGGAGCTGGGCGAGGCGATCGCGCGCAAGCAGGACTGACGGCCCCCCGAGGGCCGGGCGGCCGGACGCCGGGGCGCTCAGTCCTCCGGCCGGGAGGCGTACAGCCGGGCGAGCCTGGCCGCGCCCTCCGCCATCCGCTCCCGGAGCTCCGGCGGGGCCAGGACCTCGGCCTCCGGGCCGAGCCGCATCAGCTCGGCGGCGGCGACGTCCAGCGACTCGACCGGGAGCGTGGTCACCACCCATCCCGCCTCGTCGGGCTCCCCGGCGTCCTCCACCGCCCGGCGCGCCGCGTACGGCTCGACGGCGTACCGCAGGATCCGCCTTCCGGCGGGGGACAGCCGGACGGTCACCTCGGCGCGCAGGATCGACCGCAGGAACTCCGCCGCCTGCTCCCGCCAGTGCGCGGCGAGGTCGAACCCCTCGTCGCGGTCGAAGACGTCCCCGGTCGGCCGGACCTCCGTCACCCGGTCCACCCGGTAGGTGCGCGGCGCGCCCGCGACCCGCGCGACCAGGTACCAGGTGCCGCTCTTCAGGACGAGCCCGTACGGCTCGGCCTCCCGCGCGACCTCGGCGTCCCCGCGCCGGTAGCGCAGCTCGACCCGCTCGTCCTCCCAGACGGCCCGCGCGAGGTCCCGCAGCAGCGGCGGCGGGCCTGTCGCGCCGAACCAGCCGGGGGCGTCCAGGTGGAACCGCTGGTTCGCCCGCGACGGGGCGTCCCGCAGGGACGCGGGCAGCGCCGCCAGCACCTTGAGCTCGGCCGCGGCCACCGCGTCGCCGCGCCCCATCTCCCCGGCCGGGCCCGGGAGGCCGGACAGGAACAGCGCCTCCGCCTCCTCGCGGGTGAGGCCGGTCAGCCGCGTCCGGTACCCGCCCACCAGCCGGTACCCGCCGCCGCGCCCCTGGTCGGCGTACACCGGGACGCCGGCCGCCGACAGGGCCTCCATGTCCCGGTAGACGGTGCGCTCGGAGACCTCCAGCTCCCGCGCCAGCTCGCCCGCCGTCATCGTCTCCCGCGACTGCAGGAGGAGCACCATGGAGATCAACCGAGCGGCCCGCACGCCTCCCATCCTGCCGCACCCGAACACCGTCCCGGGTGTTTCTGACAATCTTGTGGCAGATTTCATGGATTTGCCTGTTGTGGCGGACCGAACGGCTGTTAGCTTCGCGGCGTGCTGACCGAAACCACATCCATCGAGGCGTTCATCGACGCCCTGCCGAAGGTCGAGCTCCACGTCCACCTCGTGGGCTCCGCCTCGGTCCCCACCGTCCTCGAACTCGCCCGCCGCCACCCCGACGGACCCGTCCCGGTGGACGAGCGGGAGCTGCGCGCCTTCTACGAGTTCCGCGACTTCCCCCACTTCGCCGAGGTGTACGAGGCCGTCTCCAGCCTCGTCCGCACCCCCGAGGACGTCGGCACCCTCGTCCTCGGGACCGCCCGCGACCTCGCCGCGCAGAACGCCCGCTACGTCGAGCTGACCGTCACCCCCTACACCCACCAGCGGGCCGGGATGCCGATGCCCGCGATCACCGAGGCCCTCGACCACGCCGCGCGCGAGGCCCGCGACCGGCACGGCATCCGCGTCGCATACATCTTCGACATCCCCGGCGAGTTCGGCGCCGAAGGCGCCCGCGGCACGGCCGACCACGCCCTCGGCCACCCGCCGGAGGCGCTCGTCGGGTTCGGGCTCGGCGGCATCGAGCAGTGCCGCCCGCCGCACCGGGACGCGTTCCGCGACGCGTTCGCCGCCGCCCGCGCCGCGGGGCTGCGCAGCGTCCCGCACGCGGGGGAGATGACCGGCCCGGAGACGATCTGGGAGGCGATCGAGGGGCTCGGCGCCGAGCGCATCGGCCACGGCTTCAGCTGCCTGGAGGACCCGCGCCTCGTCGCGCACCTGCGCGAGACGCAGCTGCCGCTGGAGGTCTGCCCCACGTCCAACCTCCGCACCGGGCAGGTCGCCGACCTCGCCTCGCACCCGCTGCCGCGGATGCTGGAGGAGGGCCTGTTCGTCACGCTGAACAGCGACGACCCGCCGATGTTCGACACCACCCTCACCGGCGAGTACCGCGTCGCCGCCGAGGTCTTCGGCCTGGACCGCGCGGGCCTGGCGTCCCTCGCCCGCAACGCCGTCCACGCCTCCTCACTGGACGAGGAGGGCCGCCGTGCCGTCCTCACCGACATCGACGCCCTGGCCTGATAAGCCCCGCTCGGATCCGGGCATACGCGGCCGCGGCCTCCGCACCCCAGGTCGCGGCCGGCGGAGCCTGGTGGTTTCCTAGGGACGACGTAACGACCCGTGGGGGGAAGAGTGAAGAGCGTTGAGCCCGAGGTGTACCTCGTCGCACGGCCCGAGATGGACTACGACGAAGTCGCCCGGTACCTGCGGGACGTGGGCGGGGAGAGCTGGCTGGAGCGGCTCGACCGAGGCGACCTGGACGAGGAGCTGAACGACCCGCAGACCCTCGCCGAGTTCGCCGGCCGGCTCTGCTACCGCTCGTGGGAGCCGGGCCTGAACCCGAACGTGGTCAAGGTCCGCACGGACTCCGGCCAGTACCTGGAGAACATCCTGCGCAGCCTGCACGGCTCGGTGCTGGAGCACGTCAGCTTCAGCTTCGTCCTGCACAATGTGAGCCGAGTTCTGACTCATGAGCTGGTAAGACATCGTCCCGGGGTGGCCATCTCGCAGGAGTCGCTGCGCTTCGTCCGGCTCCAGGACATCCCGTTCTGGTTCCCGGAGTGGGCCCGCGAGGACCTGGAGCTGATGAAGCGCGCCACCGCCATGCTGGAGCAGATGGAGGAGTTCCAGGGCTGGATGGCCGAGCACTTCGGCCTGGACGACGAGGGCGTGCCGTTCAAGGAGAAGAAGCACAAGACCTCGTTCATGCGCCGGTTCGCCCCCGAGGGGGTCGGCACGGGCCTGGTCTGGACGGCCAACGTCCGCACGCTGCGGCACACCCTGGAGAACCGCACCGCTCCCGGTGCCGAGGAGGAGATCCGCCTGCTCTTCGGCAAGATCGGCGAAGTGATGCGCAAGGAGGCCCCGGACCTGTTCGGCGACTACGTCGTCGAGGACGGCGCCTGGATCCCCAAGTGGCGCAAGGTCTGACCTCCCCGAGCGGCGCCCGCCCGGACGCCGCAGTGGTCCGGGCAGGCGTTTGGGTCTAGGCGCAAGGCGCGCCGGTGGGGAAGTGTTGGACGCTATGTCGAACATCGTGATTCCCGTGGGTGAGCGGGAGCTGCCGGGGTACCTTGCCGTTCCCGAGGGGGAGGGGCCCTGGCCCGGAGTGGTGATCGTCTTCGAGGCGCTGGGGAACACCGGGGACATGCGCGCCCAGGCGGACCGGTTCGCCGCGAACGGGTATCTCGCCGTCCTGCCGGACCTCTACAACGGGGCTCCCTGGGTGCGCTGCGTCACCAAGGCGATGCGGGAGATGCGGGCCGGCCGCGGTGCGGCGTACGACCACATCGAGGCGGCGCGGGCCTGGCTGGCCGGGCGGGACGACTGCACCGGCGACGTGGGCGTCTGCGGATTCTGCATGGGCGGCGGGTTCGCGCTGGTCGCGGCGGCGAAGTACGACTTCAAGGTCGCCGCGGTCAACTACGGCATGCTGCCGCGCCGGCCGGAGGAGGCGCTGCGCGGCGCGTGCCCGATCGTCGCGAGCTACGGCGCCGCCGACCCCTCGCTGCGCGGGGCGGCGGGGAAGCTGGAGCGGGCGCTCGCCGGGTCGGGCGCAACGCACGACGTGAAGGAGTACCCGGCGACCGGGCACTCCTTCATGACCGAGTCCGCGCTGCCGGGGCCGCTCGGGCCGGTGGCCAAGATCGCCTTCGGGATGGGGCGCGGCCGGGAGAACGCGCCGGACGGCTGGACCCGGATCTTCGCCTTCTTCGACGGCCACCTCAAAAAATCTACAACGTAAAGGCGTCGGCCGTTGACGGGCCGACTTCACGGGCGCAGTACGGCCTGGGTCTGGGTGACCTGCGCCACGCGGCGGTCGGACGCGTCGAACAGGTCGGTCTGCACGACGATCGAGGTCCGGCCGGCGTGCAGGGGGCGGGAGACGCCACGGACGCGGCCGTCCTTCACGCCGCGGAAGAAGTTCGTCTTGGACTCCAGCGTCGTCGTGGACGTGTCCGGCGGCAGGTTGAGGGAGGCGCAGACCGCGCCGAGGGTGTCGGCGAGGGCCATGAGGGCGCCGCCGTGCATGATGCCGCCGGCGGTGCAGCGGTCCGGGGTCCAGTCGAGATGGCCGGTGACCTCCTCGGGCCCGGCGGAGTCGATCGCCACGCCCAGCGCGCGGGCGAAGGGCATGGCGTCGGC
Organism: Actinomadura sp. 7K534; assembly: GCF_004348575.1. Classification (NCBI taxonomy): domain Bacteria; kingdom Bacillati; phylum Actinomycetota; class Actinomycetes; order Streptosporangiales; family Thermomonosporaceae; genus Actinomadura; species Actinomadura sp. 7K534. The sequence goes on along the minus strand of NZ_SMKB01000045.1, from coordinate 2,517 downwards.
GAGCTGGTCGGGTGTGAGCTCGGTGGTCAACGGGTCCTCCTCGGGTCGTCGGTGCCCACTCTGGCGACCGGCTCGGGGCCGCGTCCATTACCTCGGACGTCATCGTCCCCATGACGCGGCCCGGGTAGCGTCGGTGCGATGACGACGGCGCTGAGCGATGTGAGACCGATCGGGGAGCAGCTGCGCGCGTGGCGGCAGCGGCGGAGGCTCAGCCAGCTGGAGCTGGCGTCGGAGGCGGGCGTGTCGACCCGGCACCTGAGCTTCGTGGAGACGGGCCGGGCGGCGCCGAGCCGGGAGATGGTGCTCCGGCTGGCCGAGCACCTGGACGTGCCGCTGCGCGACCGGAACCTGCTGCTGGTGGCGGCGGGGTACGCGCCCGTGTTCGACGAGACGCCGATGGAGGAGCCGAGGATGGACTCGGTGCGGGCGGCGCTGCGGCAGGTGCTGGAGGGGCACGAGCCGTACCCGGCGGTGGTCGTCGACCGCTTCTGGAACCTGGTCGACGCGAACGGCGCGGCCGCGTTCTTCATGGAGGGCGCGCCGCCGGAGCTGCTGGAGCCGCCGCTGAACGTGCTGCGGCTCAGCATGCACCCCGACGGGATGGCCCGGAACATCCTGAACCTGGCCGAGTGGCGCGCCCACATGATCGACCGGGTGCGGCGGCACGTGGCGCTGACCGCGGACGCGTCGCTCGCCCAGCTGCACCGGGAGCTGCGAAGCTTCCCGGGGGACGTGGGGGAGGCGATCGCGCCGCCCGAGGGCCACGAGGTGTTCGTCCCGCTGCGGATGCGGGTGGAGGGCCGGGAACTGTCGTTCTTCAGCACCATCGCGACGTTCGGCACGCCCGTCGACATCACGGTCGCGGAGCTGGCGATCGAGTCGTTCTACCCGGCGGACGGGGCGACGACCGCGTTCCTGCGCGAGCGCGCCGGGTGGTGACCCCTCAGTTCTCGGCGGCGAGCAGGTCGTGGTGGATGCGGGTGAGGGACAGCCCGTGCCGCTGCAGCGCGGTGACGGTCCGGCGGACGAGCGGGACGGGGCCCGCGACGTAGGCGTCGTGGTCCTCCCAGCCGGGGAGGCCGTCCAGGTAGCCGGGCAGGATGTCGGGTATCCGGCCGTGCAGGCCGCCGGGCGGTGCCGGCGCCCCCGAGAGGACGGGGGTCACCCGCAGCCGCGCGCAGGCCGACTCCAGCCTCCGTAGAGCGGGCAGGTCGTACAGGCCGTCCTCGGTGCGGGCCCCGACGAGCAGGCGGACGTCGCGGCCGGACGCGGCGGCCTGCTCGGCGAGCGCCTTCATCGGGGCGAGGCCGGTGCCGCCGCCGATCAGGAGGAGCCCGCGGGTGGACCCGGGGTCGAGGTTCATGGTCCCGGTGGGCGGGCCGAGCAGCACGGTGTCGCCGGGGGCGCAGTGCCGGACCAGCGCGCCGCTGACCCAGCCGGCGGGCCGGGCGCGGACGTGCAGGCGCAGCGTCCCGTCGGGCCTGGGCGCGTTGGCGATCGAGTAGGGCCGCCAGACGCGGGGCCAGCGCGCGGTCTGCACGCTCACGTACTGGCCGGGCAGGAACGGCAGCGCCCGCTCGGGCCGCAGCGTGAGCACGGCGAGGTCGTGGGCCCGGCGGTCGTGGCCGGTGATCCCGGCGACCCACCAGGGCGGGTGCGCGGCGGCGTCCCGCTCGGCGGCGGCGATCATGGTCGCGGCGGCGGACCGGTAGGCGGCGGTCCAGGCGGCCTCCGCCTCGGGGGTCCACACGTCGGCGGCGAAGGTCCGCAGCGTCGCCAGCAGCGCGGTCTCGACGGCGGGGTAGTGCTCGCGCAGGACGCCGTACCTGCGGTGGCCGCGGCCCAGCCGGCCGAGGTGGCTGGCGAGCTCGGCCGGGTTGTCCTGGCTCCACACGATCCGCGTGAGCGCCTGGAAGAACCGGTCGTGCTGGGGGCCCATCGCGGGCGGGAAAAGGGTGCGCAGCCGCGGTTCCCGCGCGAATAGGCGGCCGTAGAAATAGCTGGTCGCACCCGCGGGATCGGCGTCCAGTCGGGCGAAGCACTCCTTGAGCGTTCGCGGTTCCGGTGACATTCTCCAGCTCGCCCCCTCTGGGCTCCTGGCGCGGAATGTACGGGGATCACGCGGTCGTGAGGCGCGTCCGATGCCCGGCTTGCTGAGATTCTCTCATCTATCCGCCCAGGTCATCAAACGTGGCGGCCCTGCGGAGCGGGAGATGTCTCCGTAAGTAGTCGCGAATGAATTCTCTGTGATCAGGTCGCGGTGGAAAAGGGCACGCATACTGATCGGTACTCATCGGCGGCGGCGCCGGCCCGGGGACGGAGGACGCGAACGGGGTAGAAAACCACTACCGGGTGGAAGATTTCGGAAATCTGCGGGCCTCCGCCGCCCGGGAGGCCCTCCGGCGGTCCTCGCCGGGGGTGCCGCCGCCGGGCCGGTCTCGCCGCTTCCGACTGCGGAGATCCGCCCCGTGCGGCAAGCTGGCTGGTAGGAGGCCGGGGGACGGGACGGCCCGGGGG
>NZ_SMKB01000459.1:0-1793 GCF_004348575.1 Actinomadura sp. 7K534 | reverse complement strand
GGGCGGGCGGGGCGGTGCCCCCGGGCGGCGAGGAGGCGGGAGGCGTCGTGCCGCCACCGCCGCGCTGGCTCGGGTCGAGGTTGTGGTAGCTCCGGTAGTGCGTGGTGGTGACCGGGGGGTTCTGGGAGTTGTCGGTCTCCGTCCAGCGGGTGTGGACGACCTCCGGAGTGATCCTCGGATCGTTCGGTTCCGGGAAGAAGTCGATCCGCTCGATCGTGACGTCGGGGTTGCGGGTGTGGCGCTGCTCGAGAAGGCTCTCGAACGACTGCCGCCAGGTGTCGGAGGGGAGGAGGCCCGTGCCCGAGTTCCCGCGGTTCGTGGGGCTCCACTGCGGGAAGTAGTTGATCCGCTCTCCCGGCCCCCGCCCCTCGTGCGGGAAGATGTGGCCGCCGTCGAAACGGCCGCCCGGGTACTCGCCGGTGCCCTTGCCGATGTGGCCGACCTTCTTCTGGACGGCGTCGTTGCGCTGCTCCTCGTCCGAGTGGGGCGTGTCGTACTCGGGACGTCCGCTGGCCGTGTCCGTCTGCCCGCGGTCGTCGGTGTGGAAGAGGAACGTCCCGGGCTCGACGCCGTTGTCGCCGAAGTCGCCGGTGCGGGCGGCGTCCGGCGGGTCGAGCGGCGGGTTGGGGTCGGCGGTCTGGAAGCGGTCGTGCGGCTCGACGAGGTAGTGGGTGTCGGGCCGGGGGACGCCCCACTTCTTGACGGTCCTGTTGCTGTCGCCCAGTTCCGGGTTGTAGCCGTGCTCCCGGTCGCCGTACCACGTCCGGACGTGCGTGACCTGCCGGTTCGCGTCCGTCCAGAAGACGCCGTGGAGCTTGCCGTCCGGGCCGCGCACCTCGATCCGCGAGTTCGGCGGGAGGTCCTGCCGGGCCGAGAACGGGCCGTCCGCCCCGACGTCGTAGGTACCCGGCCACCGCACCGGCGTCGCGTCCGGCGGGGGGTCGAACCTCGTGGCGGCGGGCGCCATGCCCTCGTCGCCGCCCGTGTGGGGCTCGCCCGTGAAGATGTGCGGCTCGTCGAACCCGAGCTCGACCTTGTGCGTGACGCCCGGGTCGGGACGGGTCAGGTCGACGTTCTCGTTCGGGTCGACGGCCGGGGCGCCGGGGTCCTCCGGCGTGACGTTGGTGACGTGGGTGACGTTGCCGTCGCCGTCCGTGTAGGCCTCGCTTCGGGGGACCTGGTTCCCCGCGGCATCGGTCTCGTAGACGGTGTACTTGGTGTTCGGCTCAAGCGGCGCCTGGTCGACCACCCGGTCGCCGGGCGCGAGATCGATGTTCTCTTCGCGGGTGTACGACGGCGGTGCCCAGTCGGCTTGCTGGTGAGGCAGCCCGCGCCCGGCCGGCGGATCGGTCCGCGCCTCCGGTTCGCCGTCCCCTGGCGGCGTGTCGTCGCCGGCGCCTTCGTCGGTGCTTCCCCGCCGGAAACGGGGGTCGCCCTCTCCCGGCCGAGGCTCGTCGCCGGAGCGTTGAGGCCCCTCGTCCGTGCGGGGCGGCGCGCTGTCCGCGGGCGGTGCGCCGTCCGCCCGTGGCTGCGTGCCGGCCGGGGCCGGCTGCGTTTCACCCGCCCGGGGCGGTGCCGCGTTGTCTTCGGGCGTCCGCCCCTGGCCGGCGGGTGCACCCTCCGCGGGGCTCTCACCGACCCGGTTCTGTGCCGGCGAGGTGTTCGGGTCGGCCGGTGGCGTGTTCGGGTCGCCTGCCGTGTTGGTGTCGGGTGGCGGTGTGTTGGGGTCGGCTGCCGTGTTGGTGTCGGGTGGCGGTGTGTTGGGGTCGCCTGCCGTGTTGGCGGCGGGTGGG
>NZ_SMKB01000458.1:0-1800 GCF_004348575.1 Actinomadura sp. 7K534 | reverse complement strand
GTGCAGGGCGGCCTTGCCGATGCGGATCGGGGGGTTGGACCAGATCGCGTCGAAGCGGAGGGCGGGGTCGGCCTCGTCCCCCAACATGAACCTTACATTGTCAAGGCCGGCGGTTTTGGCATTGCCTTCAGCCAGCTCTATGGCCCGCCGGTTAACATCCACCCCCCAAACCCTCGCCCGCGGCGAGCGGCTGGCCAGGGTGAGGGCGATGGGGCCGTAGCCGCAGCCGAGGTCGAGGAGGTCGCCGGCCGCCGGCGGGGCGGGCCCGGTCTCCAGGAGGATGCGGGTGCCGGGGTCGATGCGGTCCGGGGAGAACATGCCGCTGTCGGTGTCCAGGCGCAGGTGCAGGTCGGGCAGGACGAGGTCGACGGAACGGCGGCGGCTCGCGGCGTCCGGCCGTTCGGCGAAGTAGTGTTCCCCCACGTCGGCCGACCGTATCAGCGTTGGGCGGGTACCGGCGCCGTCCCGGCGGGCACGGCAGGGGCCCCCGCGGGGGCGCGCCCGGTCAGGGGAGGCGGGAGAACCAGGCCAGCGAGGCGCCGCCGGCGGCCAGCGCGAACAGCAGCGCGATGCCGATGTAGCGGGCGGCGACGTCGCGGTGCTCGGTCTCGAAGCCGAGGGAGGTGCCGATGTTGGCGTAGACCTCGCCGAGCTGGCCGGCGTCGGCGGCCTCGTAGGCCTTGCCCTCGGTGTTGTCGGCGAGGGCGCGCAGGGTCTCCTTGTTGACCGAGACGCTGGTGGTCTCGCCTTCGATGTCGACGGTGCCGTAGGGGGTGCCGAAGGCGATGGTGGAGACGGGGATCTGGGCGACGCGGCTGGCGTCGATGGCCTCCTGGACGGTGCGTCCGGTGGTGTTGTCCCCGTCGGACAGCAGGACGATGTGGGCGGGCGGCGGGTCCTGGCGGGCTTCGGCGTCGAAGGACTGGACGGCCTGCAGGGACGTGAAGACGGCCTCGCCTATGGCGGTGCGTTTGGCCAGGGTGAGCCGGTCGAGGGAGGCGATGGCGGTGGCGCGGTCGTCGGACGGCGCAGCGATGAGGTTGGCGTTGCCGGCGAAGGCGACGACGCCGACGTTGAAGCGTGCGGGGAGTTCGCCGATGAACTTCTTGGCGGCGGCTCTGGCGGCGTCGAATCGGCTGGGTGAGACGTCCCTGGCCATCATGGACAGGGAGACGTCGACGGCGACCATGATGGTGGCGCGGTCGCGGGGGACCTTGACCTCGTCGGCGGGGCGCGCGAACCCGACCATCATGAAGGCGATCATGATGAGGAAGAGTGCGGCGGCGACGTGCCGGCGCCAGCCGGGCCGTCGGGGCGCGACCTGGGAGAGCAGCGCGAGGTTGGTGAACCGGACGGCGTAGCTGCGCCGGCGGAACTGGAGCAGCGCGTAGGCGGCGCCGAGGAGCGGCAGCAGGCCGAGGAGCCAGAGGCGGTCGGGTGACAGGAAGGTCATGGACGCGCTCCCGCGGTGGAGACCGACCGGCCTGCGGCGCGGCGTTGGCGGAGGGCGAATCGGGCGATGTCGGCGATCCAGTCGCGGTCGGTGCGCAGGACGAGGTGGTGGGCGCCGGTGCGGCGCAGTGCGTCGCGGGTGCGTTCGCGCTGGGCGGCGGCGGCCGCGGCGTAGCGTTCGCGGGTGCGGGCGCTGAGGACGATCTCGTGGACGGTCCCGGTCTCGGGGTCGGTCATCTCGACGAGGCCGACGTCGGGGAGGTCGAGTTCGCGGGGGTCGATGATCTCGATGGCGAGGACCTGGTGGCGGGCGGTGAGGCGGCGCAGGGGGCGTTCCCAGTCGGGGTG
>NZ_SMKB01000457.1:0-1811 GCF_004348575.1 Actinomadura sp. 7K534 | reverse complement strand
GTGGGGGTGTTGCCGTCCATGAGGCGGGCGGCGGCTTGGTAGGCGCCCAGGTGGGACAGGTCGTGTGGTGCCAGGAGTGGTGCGGTGTGGCGGGCCAGGTCGGTGGCGTCTTCGGGTGAGGCGGCGAAGTAGATCTTGTTGCGGGCGTCGGCGGAGACGGCTTCGCGCAGGTCCTTGGGGAGTTGGGACAGGTGCTGGTGGGCCAGGGTGAGGCTGAAGCGGTAGGCGCGGGCTTCGGCGAGGATGTCGCTGATGGAGCCGGGCAGGTTGAGGAAGTTGTGGGCTTCGTCGATGTAGGCGGCCGCGTCGGGCCGGTCGTGCTCGGCTTGGGTGGCGCGTGGGGTGATGGCCTGCCAGGTCTGTGCCAGCAGCAGTGATCCGAAGAGGCGGACGGCGTCTTCGCCGAGGACGCCTTTGGGGAGGCGGGCGAGGATGAGGCCGCCGGAGGCGAGGGTGTCGGCGAGGTCGACGGTGGAGGCGCCTCCGGACAGGGTGTCGCGGATGAAGGGGCGTAGCAGGACGGCGCGGAGTTTGTTCATGACCGGGCTGATCACTGAGGCGCGTGCGGCGGGGGTGAGTTCGTCGTAGGAGGCCCAGAAACCTTGCAGGAGTTCGTCGGTGAGGCGTGCGGTGACGCGGGCGCGGTAGGCGGTGTCGATGAGGAGTTTGGGGATGTCGCCGAGGGTGGCGCGGGTGCCGTTGACGCGGGTCAGGGTGAGGCAGGCGGAGCGGAGCAGGTCGTCCAGGCGGGGTCCCCAGGCGGAGGTGAAGCAGCGGCGGAAGGTGGTGACGATCGACTCGGCCGCGAAGGCCGCATCGTGTCCGGCGAGCACGTTGAGGCATGGTGGTCGGCCTGGTGCGGCGGGGTCGAATACGACGGTGTGGCCGATGGCGCGTTCGGGGAGGCGCTGCAGGATGTCGGCGACCAGGTCGCCTTTGGGGTCGATGACCAGCGCGCCGCGCCCGGCGGTGGCGTCGGAGAGGATGAGGTTGGCCAGGAAGGTGGACTTGCCGACACCGGTCTGGCCCAGGACGTGCAGGTGCTGGCGGGCGCCGGCGACGGTGAGGCCGACCGGGCGCGGTGCGCCGGCGTCGGAGTCGCCCAGGACACGGACGCCGGGACCGGAGACGGGGATGGCGGGTGAGGGCGCGACGGGGCGGGCGCCGGCGCGGGTGACGCCGGGTGCGGCCAGGTCGTAGGGCAGGTGCGCGAGCGCGGCGAGTTCGGCGACCGACAGCAGATAGCCGCGGTGCAGACGACGCTCGGCCAGCCGGGCGGCGGGGTGGTGGAGTCGGCGGCGGCGCAGGTACTGGTGGCCGGAGGTGAACAGCGCGAACGTCGAGGCGGTTTCGTGTGCGTGCGCCCGCAGCCACCCGGTGGCGACTTGGTCGGGGTGGCGGCTGGCGACGCCGTAGCGGATCTGGACCTCAAAGCGCGGCTGGGCGGCTTTGCCGAGGATGGCCCGGACTTGTTCGGCGTGCTCAGGGTGCTGGCGGGTGAGTTCGCTTGGGTGGTGGTGCCCCGACATCCCGGGGGTGACCAGGTCGAACACGATGCTTTGGGGTGCGGTGGACCGGCCTCCGCGCAGCGCTGCCGCTGCCCGGTGGGCCTTGGTGAGGCGGCGGCCGGTGGCGGGGCGGGCGAGGATCTGCACGGCGAGGTGTTCGCCTTCGGCGAGGCCGGAGGCGGTGCCGAGCAGCCCGCGCAGTGGGTCGGTGTCGTGGTCGCTGGTGAGCGGGAAGTGGTCGGGGCGGGCCAGGACCAGCCGCCCGCCCGCCGTCCGATACTCCTGGTCGAGTGGGAGTGGTGG
>NZ_SMKB01000456.1:0-1815 GCF_004348575.1 Actinomadura sp. 7K534 | reverse complement strand
GTTCCGTGTCGGGGACGGGCTCCGCGGCCGGGGCGGGCTCGGTTTCCCGGGCGGGATCCGCGCCGGGGGCCTGCTCGTCGCCGCGGTCGGTGCGCAGGTGCGGCGGCAGCGACTCGTTCAGCGCCGCGTCGAACCGCTCGTTGAGGCGCCGGTTGATCGCCTCGCGGACGGCCCGCTCCTCCGGCGTCAGCGGCGCGTCGCGCTCACCGCGCGCCGCCCGCTCCTCCGCGACGTTCGGCAGGTCCCGCGACACCTCGTACAGCGAGTGCTCGTAGTCCGCGACGTCGTCGAACGACCGCAGGTGGAGGCGCAGCTCTCCGATGTGGCCGTTCGGCATCCGCACCGTCATCCGGATGTCGCGGTAGCCGCTCGGCTGCGGCTTGCGCAACCGGTCCTTGATCGACACGACCTCGACGCCGTGCCGCCGCGCGACGTCCTGGACCCGGTCCAGCGCCCGGTACAGGTCTCCGACGCTGTCGAACTGGACCTTCCCGCCCAGCAGGTCGTTGAGCGCGGACGCGTCCCCGTCGCTCTCGTTGATGATCTTGTCGAGGGCGCGGACCCGGTCCTTCGGCCCGGGGCGCATCTTGGCGTCGGCGGGATCGTTCGCCAGCTCGTTCAGGACGTTCCGGAGGGGCCCCGTGCCTTCCGCGGCCCGCTGGTACAGCTCGTCCAGGTACCGGTTGACGAACTCGTTGTCCTTCGGGAGCGGCCCGCCGCCGGCGCGTTCCCGCTCGGCCTCCAGCGCCGCCTCATCGAACCCCGGCTGCTTCGGGGACTTCCCGGGCCCGATCTCCCCGATGACCCGGTCGCTGATGGCGACCTGCCAGTCCTCGAGCGGCGTCGGCGTGGGCTCCACCTGGCCTTCGCGCAGGATCGTGCCGGCGCCCCGCTCGTTCACCTCCCGGACCGAGTCCTCCAGGATGCGCACGGCGTCCGGATGGGTGAGCAGGCTGTGCAGCGTCCTCGGCCGCGCCAGCAGGGATCGCCGGAGCGAGTCCTCCGCCGGTGTCAGCGGCGGCGGACCGCCGCCCTCCACGATCCGGGCGAGCCGGGGATGGTTCGGCAGCCGGTTCCGCAGGTCGTCGTCCAGCAGATCGCCGAGCCGGTTCCCCTTGTCGTCGACGATGGTCCCGCGGGCATCGTCCACCACCCGCCGGATCTGCTCGTTGTCGAGGATCCGCCGCATGAGCTCGGCATCGGCCGTCCGCTGCGGCGCGCCGTCTCCCTCGGCCGGCCGGGGCGCCGCGGACTGCATCGGCGCCCCGGGCTCACTTCCGGCCGTGCCCGCGAGCATCGCCGGCGCGCCGGGCGCGGGTGTTTCCGGAGCGGCCGTGCTCCTGGCCGGTGCAGCCGCATCCGCAGCAGGATTGCCTTGCGCAGGCGCAGCGGGCGTCGCCGGTGCAGGCGTGCCCGTGCCCGGTGCGGGGGTGCCCGGTGCGGCCGGCGCGGGAGTACCGGGCGTGCCCGCCGCGGCGGTGTCCGGCGCGGGCGTGCCCGCGGCCGGGGCGGGCGTGGTCTGCGTCGGGGTGCCCGTGGTCTGCGTCGGGGTGCCCGTGGTCTGCGTCGGGGTGCCGGTGGTCTGGGTGCCGGGTGTCTGCGCGGTCCCCGGCTGGGACGTCTCATACCACCCGTAGTGGGAACGGGCGTCCGGGCGCGGCGGGACCGGGGCGCCCGTGGACGCGGCCGGTGATCGCGGGGTCTCCGCGGTCTGCGGAGCCTCCGCGCTCTCGCCGTTCTGCGAGGGCTCCCCGGTCTGCGGGATCTCCGTGGTCTCCCCGGGGTGCGGGGTCTCCGTGGTCTGCGGGGCGGGCG
>NZ_SMKB01000455.1:0-1855 GCF_004348575.1 Actinomadura sp. 7K534 | reverse complement strand
CTCTCGCAGCGGTTTGCTTTGAACGAATTGTGTGTTCAAGCCACTCGGCCTATTAGTACCGGTCAACTCCACACGTTACCGCGCTTCCATACCCGGCCTATCAACCCGGTCGTCTACCGGGAGCCTTACACCCACAAAAAGGGGTGGGAGAACTCATCTCGAGGAAGGCTTCCCGCTTAGATGCTTTCAGCGGTTATCCCGACCGAACGTAGCCAACCAGCCATGCCCCTGGCGGGACAACTGGCACACCAGAGGTTCGTCCGTCCCGGTCCTCTCGTACTAGGGACAGACCCTCTCAATTCTCCTACGCGCGCAGCGGATAGGGACCGAACTGTCTCGCGACGTTCTAAACCCAGCTCGCGTGCCGCTTTAATGGGCGAACAGCCCAACCCTTGGGACCTACTCCAGCCCCAGGATGCGACGAGCCGACATCGAGGTGCCAAACCATCCCGTCGATATGGACTCTTGGGGAAGATCAGCCTGTTATCCCCGGGGTACCTTTTAGCCGTTGAGCGACACCACTTCCACACGTAGATGCCGGATCACTAGGCCCTGCTTTCGCACCTGCTCGACACGTCCGTCTCACAGTCAAGCTCCCTTGTGCCCTTACACTCACCACCTGATTGCCAACCAGGCTGAGGGAACCTTTGGGCGCCTCCGTTACACTTTAGGAGGCAACCGCCCCAGTTAAACTACCCACCAGGCACTGTCCCCCACCCGGATACACGGGCGCGGGTTAGACGCTCAAAACGACCAGAGTGGTATTTCACCAACGACTCCACCGACACTGGCGTGCCGGCTTCACAGTCTCCCACCTATCCTACACAAGACGCTCCAAACGCCAATGCCAAGCTATAGTGAAGGTCCCGGGGTCTTTCCGTCCTGCTGCGCGAAACGAGCATCTTTACTCGTACTGCAATTTCACCGGGCCTGTGGTTGAGACAGCGGGGAAGTCGTTACGCCATTCGTGCAGGTCGGAACTTACCCGACAAGGAATTTCGCTACCTTAGGATGGTTATAGTTACCACCGCCGTTTACCGGCGCTTAGATTCTCAGCTTCGACCCCAAAAGGATCTAACCGGTCCTCTTAACGTTCCGGCACCGGGCAGGCGTCAGTCCGTATACAGCGTCTTACGACTTCGCACGGACCTGTGTTTTTAGTAAACAGTCGCTTCCCCCTGGCCACTGCGACCACACCCAGCTCCCACCGCAAGGGCGTTCACCGGGCACGGTCCCCCTTCTCCCAAAGTTACGGGGGCAATTTGCCGAGTTCCTTAACCACAGTTCACCCGATCGCCTTGGTATTCTCTACCTGACCACCTGAGTCGGTTTAGGGTACGGGCCGCCAGTACACTCGCTAGAGGCTTTTCTCGACAGCATGGGATCACTCACTTCACCTAAAACGGCTCGGCATCACATCTCACCCTTAATGTGCCGCGGATTTGCCTACGACACGGGCTACATGCTTACCCCAGGACAACCATCGCCTGGGCTGAGCTACCCTCCTGCGTCACCCCATCACTCACCTACTACCCCCTCGGGTCGACCGCTAGGCCCGACCAGCACCCGAAGGCACCGACCAGGATTCGGAGTCTTAGCATCAGAGGATTCAGCGTTGGCGCATACCAGCGGGTACGGGAATATCAACCCGTTGTCCATCGACTACGCCTGTCGGCCTCGCCTTAGGTCCCGACTTACCCTGGGCGGATTAGCCTGCCCCAGGAACCCTTGGTCATCCGGCGCAAGAGTTTCTCACTCTTGACTCGCTACTCATGCCTGCATTCTCACTCCCACAGCCTCCACCACTCGATCACTCGGCGGCTTCACCGGCTGCAGGACGCTCCCCTACCCACCC
>NZ_SMKB01000454.1:0-1859 GCF_004348575.1 Actinomadura sp. 7K534 | reverse complement strand
CGCGTCGGGTGGTCGGCAGGCGTCTTCGGGGTGGGAGGACGATGAGCCGTTCCTGCCGGGGAAGGGGTTGTCGGCCGAGCCGCCTCCGCGGTCGGAGCCGGAGGGTGCGGCGCCGAAGGTGGGGCCGGGGCCGATGGCCGATCCCGGGCGGCGCAAGGCGCTCGCGGACGCGTTCGTGGCCGAGTTCGTGGAGAGTGCGACGTGGCGGGCCACGCTCGCCGTGCTGGACGGAGCCTTCCCCGGACAGGGGATGGCGACGGCGCTCTCGCAGCGCGGCGATGAGCTGCGGCGGACGATGGACGCCCTCGACCGCCGGACCGTGGCGCAGCTCGGTGTCCCGGCATGGCTGGACGACGCCGGAATGGTGTTCGACCTCAGCGCGCACCTCGGTGTCCGGGCCGCGCGGGAGCCGATGCGGGAGCCCGGGCGTCCTCGCGCGTCGCGTCCCTATGCGGGGGCGTTCGTGGTCGACACTCTTGACCCGCTGCGCTACCACCGGGCGGTGGGCGGGCCGCGGGCGCCGCGTGACCTGCGGGCGGAGGGCGTGCTGCCGGTCCCGTCGGCGGAGGACGACGACAGCGGTGTCGTGATCGTCGCGAATCTGACGTCCGCGGGTGTGCGGGTCCTGGATTCGGCGGCGCTGTGGCGTTACGCGGGCCGGGTCGTCACGGGCACGCTGCACGAGGCGGCACGTCCGGAGACGCGGCAGCGGGTCCGCCGGGCGCTGTGGGCGTTGCGGCGCGTGGTGTTCGTCGACCCGGACCTCGGGCTGGGGCTGTGCCTGCAGCTCGACGCGGAGCGCGTCCCGCGGTGCCTGCTCGCGTTCCGCGTGGACCGGACGGAGGGCGCGCCGCGCTTCGTCCGGCCCTAGTCAGTCGGCGGAGCGCAGCCAGGAGAGGTCGCTCTGCCGGTCGGGCGGCAGCTCGCGGATCCGGTCCACGAGCTGCCACGGCTCCGCCGGCGGGGTGCCCTCCTCCGGGAGGACGCCGCAGACGAGCGCGGTCTGCGTGCTGACGGCCGTGAACGGGCCGAACTGCGCGACACCGCCGCCGCGCAGCGCCGCCAGCTCGGTGAGCAGCGCGTTGAGGGCGGACGGGTCCCGCGGGTCGTACAGGCCGCGGACGAACGTGAAGAGGTCCTCGGCGAGCACCTCGGGGCGCCGCCCCGACAGGTGGTACACCGTCCCCCGGTAGGCGCCCGCGGCCGCCGCCGTGTACGCCGCACGGACGCGGGGGCGCAGGCCGTACTCCGCGGCGGCGCGTTCGTACGCGTCGGCGAGCAGGGCCTCGGCCTCGCCCTCCTCGCTGAGCAGGACGCCCGCGACGACGCCCTCTTCGCGGTCGAGCCGGTCGAGCATCTCCCGGCGAAGCTCCACGACCTCCTGCTCCACCGCGTCCAGCGACCGGGCCAGGGCCCGCTGGGCGTCCCGGTCGAGGTCGAGGGCGGCCACCTCGTCGGAGAGGTCGCCGAACTGCTTCTCCAGCCGCTCCACCCGTCCGCTCAGGGCTTCCAGCCCGTCGAGGACCTCGGTCGGCGGGCCCTCCGGCTGCGGCGGCGGGATCGGGATGCCCGCGGGCTCGGTCGCCTCGTCCACCACCGTCTTGAGCGCCTCGTGCCGCCGCGCGAGTTCGGAGAGCTGGCCGCGCAGGTCGCGCAGTTCCGCCTGCGCGCGCGGGAGCCGCTTGTCGGACGCCAGGTAGAGCTCGCGTCCGGCGATCGCGAGGCAGAGCAGGACAAGGACCACGGTGGTCATGTGACTCCTCGGGAGGCGGGCTGCGCCTCCGACGATAACCATCCGCGGCCGCGTAGGCGGAGGACGCGGCCGATCTAGTCCAAAAGGCCCGCCATTTCCCCGGTCC
>NZ_SMKB01000453.1:0-1868 GCF_004348575.1 Actinomadura sp. 7K534 | reverse complement strand
GGTCAGGGGCGGCGGGGCGGGCTGCCGATGGCGATCGAGAGGAGGAGGACCAGGCCGGCGCCCGCCGCCACCTGGAGCTGTCCGGCCACGGGGATGTCCTCCTTCGGGCCCGCGATCGGGGCGAAGCGGCCCTGGGGGTCGAGGACGACCGGCAGCGTGTCGCCGGGCTCGTGGCCCTCGCAGTTCGACCCGTACTCGTGCGGGATCGGTGTGCCGTCGGTGCGGCGCAGCGTGCAGTGGTGGTGCGGCCTGCCTCTGGACTGGGTCGTCCACGTCCGGGCCACGACCGCGTCGGCGTCGGTGCCGACCCGCGTCATCGCGATGTCCCGTGCGGCGATGACGCCGACGCCGTAGAGGACGAGCAGCGCCAGCGCGCCGAGCGACAGGGGCACGGTCCTGAACCCGAGCGGCCGCCGCCCGCCGTACAGGAGCCCCAGCGCCATGACTGCGCCGAAGAAGCCGCAGATGGCGAGGAGGGCCGCGGCCGTCACGCCGCCCCGCATGTAGGCGGCCGACGCCGGTGCCAGGCCGAGCACGGCGATGGCGGCCGTCCGGGTCCCGCGCCACAGCGCGCGGAGCACCGGGCGCGGTCGTGCGGGCATGCGTCCTCCAGCGATGGGTCGTCCCCTGGGACGGTAGCGGCACGGGCCCCGGACCAGGGAGGGTGGTCCGGGGCCGGGTCAGGACGCGGCGTGGGCGGGGACGGCGCGCCGGGCGGCGCCTCCGACGCGCGGCAGGACGAGTTCGCCGACGCGGTACGCCTCCTCCAGCGCCGGGTAGCCGTTGAGGATCAGGGTGTCGAGCCCGGCGTCGGCGTACTCCTCGATGCGCTCGGCGACCTGCGCGTGGCTGCCGAGCAGCGCCGTCCCGCCGCCGCCCCGCACGAGCCCGATCCCCGCCCACACGTTGGGGTGGACGAGGAGGTCCCCGACGGCGCCGTGCCTGCCGCCGTGCAGGTCGCGGACGCGCGCCTGGCCCACCGAGTCCATGGCCTTGAGGGTCCGCTGCGTCGCGGCGACGGCCTCGTCGGTCATGGTGGCGAGGTGGCGCGCGGCCTCCGCGTACGCCTCCCGCTCCGTCTCACGGGTGATGACGTGCATGAACACGCCGAACCGCAGCGTCCGCCCGTACGCGGCGGCGCGCTCGCGCATCTCTTCGACGCGGGCGCGGATCACCGGCGGCGGCTCCCCGTACATGAGGTAGACGTCCGCCTGCCGGGCGGCGATGTCCTTCGCGATGTCGGAGGAGCCCGCGAAGTAGACCGGCGGGCGGGGGCCGTAGTCGACGGGGCTCTCCACGGTGTTGCGGAAGTGGGAGCCCTCGTGGTCGAACGGCTCGCCGCGCCACAGCAGGTCGAGGACGGTGAGGAAGTCGTCGGTCCGGCGGTAGCGCTCGTCGTGGTCGAGGAAGTCGCCGTACGCGCGCTGGTCGGCGGGGCTGCCGCCGGTGGTGATGTTCAGCCGGACGCGTCCGCGGGTGGCGCGCTGGAGGGTGCCGGTCATCTGCGCGGTGATCGCGGGCAGGGTCAGCCCGGCGCGGAACGCGACGATGTACTCCAGGGTGCGGGTCTCCTGGGCGACGCCGGCGGTGATGACGAAGGTGTCCTCGCTGCTGAACCCGGTCGGCAGCAGGACGCCGGAGAAGCCGGCCTGCTCGGCGGCGCGGGCGAGCTGGGCGAGGTAGTACGGGTCGGACTCGCGGACGCGGGCGTAGAGCCCTTCCTCCTCCGTCCGTCCGGCGCGGTCGGTGCTGACGATGTTGCGGCCGTCGCCGTACGTCGGCAGGAACCAGTGGAACTCCATCGAACGGTCCTCTCAGGCGTGGGTGCGGGCGCGGGTGCGCGCCGGGGCGGGTGCTCGGGTGGCGGC
>NZ_SMKB01000452.1:0-1940 GCF_004348575.1 Actinomadura sp. 7K534 | reverse complement strand
TGCCGGTGCCGCCGGTGATGAGGGTGGTGCCGTCGGGGTCGGGTGGTGCGGGGATGGTGAGGACGACCTTGCCGATGTGGCGGGCCTGGCTGAGATGCCGGTACGCCTCCGGCGCATGCCGGATGTCGTAGGTGGTGGCGGGCAGGGGGTGAAGACGCTCGTCCTCGAACAGGTCGTGCAGCTCGGTGAGGATCTCCTGGATGCGCTCGGGACCGGCCTGCATGATGTCGAACGCCTGGTAGTGAACGCCCGGGTGGGCGGCGGCGACCTGCTCGGGGTCACGGATGTCGGTCTTGCCCATTTCGAGGAAGTGTCCGCCGGGTGCGAGGAGGCGGAGTGAGGCGTCGTTGAACTCTCCGGCGAGAGCGTTGAGGACGACGTCGATGCGATGGTCGCCGAGGGTGTCGCCGAAGTGCTCCTCGAACTCCAGCGTCCGGGACGAGGCGATGTGGCTCACTTGAAGGCCGTGCTCGCGCAGGACGTTCCACTTGCCGGGGCTGGCGGTGGCGAAGACCTCGATGTCCCAATGCCGGGCGAGATGCAAAGTGGCGGTGCCGACTCCGCCGGTGGCGGCGTGCAGCAGGAGCCGCTGTCCGGGCTGGACGCCCGCGAGGTCGGCCAGGGCGTAGTAAGCGGTGAGATACGCGACGGGGACAGTGGCGGCCTGGGTGAACGACCAGCCGTCCGGAATGCGGGTGATCATGCGGTGGTCGGCGACGGCGGTGGGGCCGGTGCCGGTGAAGATGCCCATGACCCGGTCGCCCGCGGCCAGGTGGTCCACGTCCGGACCGACCTCGACAACGGTCCCGGCGCCTTCCCCGCCCAGCGGGCGCTGGTCCTGGGGGATCATCCCCAGGGCATAGAGGACGTCGCGGAAGTTCACCCCGACCGCCCGCACCGCGATGCGCACCTGCCCGCTGCCCAGTGCTTCGTCCAGCTCCGGGGCGGGGACCAAGGTCAGATTCTCCAGGGTGCCCTTGCCCGCGACGGTCAGCTGCCACGGGCCGTCCGGAGGCGGGGCGAGCATCGGTTGCCGCCCGGCCCGGACCAGCCGGGGGACGTGCACCACACCGTCACGGATGGCGAGCTGGGGTTCGCCCTGGGCCGACGCGGCCTCGATCGCGGACGCGAGCGCCTCAAGGCTGCCGGGCCGGTCGTCCAGATCGACGATGGTGACGCGTTCGGGGTGCTCGACCTGGACGCTTCGGACCAGTCCCCACACCGGTGACTGCGCCAGCCCCGGCGCTCCGCCCCCGGCGGCGCCGTTCGCGGCGGCGGTGTCGACGCTGACGGCGTTGCGGGTCGCCAGGACGAGGCGCGTGTCGTTCAGCCGGTCGTCGGCGAGGTACCGCTGAAGCAGCTCCAGCAACTCCCGCGTGATCGCGTGCGCCGGACCGGCCGGCTCGCCGCCGTCACCGTCCGCGGCGCAGGGGAGCAGGAGCATCGGCGGCGGCTCGGAGATCTGCTGGAAGTCGTCGTAGACCGGCGCGGGCGTGGGGAGCGCGGTATTGAGTAGCTGCGCGAATTCGGGACTGTGCGAAGCCAGGATCGCGTAGGTGCCGGTGCCTGTCGCGTTCCCGCCGGCCAGCACCGGCCAGTCCAGCGCGTAGAGCTGGTTGTCTCGACCGGGCTTGGTGGGAAGCTCGGTGAGCGGCCGGAGAGTGAGCGTGTCGATCGTGGCGACGGGCTGTCCAGTGGGATCCGTGGCGGTGATGGTGAGGCTGGTGGCTTGCCCGCCGATGGGGGTGATGGCGACGCGGAGTGTGGTGGCGCCGGTGGCGTGGAGGTTGACGCCTTCCCATGCGAAGGGCAGGTGAGCTTGGTCGCCGGAACCGTCGGCGGCCAGCGCGATGGGGTGGAGGGCGGCATCGAGGAGTGCGGGGTGGAGGGTGTAGCCGGTGGCGGCGTCGGGGTCGGGGAGCTGGACCTCGGCGTAGATC
>NZ_SMKB01000451.1:0-1949 GCF_004348575.1 Actinomadura sp. 7K534 | reverse complement strand
GATGTAGGTGGTGTGGCCGTTGCTGGTGAGGTGGGTGATGGTGGGGTGGAAGTGGACGGTGTTGCGGATGTTGTCGTACCAGTAGCTGCTGTTGAGTTCGGTGCCGTTGATGGGTTGTCCGGTGACGGTGGAGTACATGGCCGTCGAGGTGGGCTGGGGTTGGATGCCGGTGGCGGCGGTGGTGATGTGGTCGGCGATGGTGTCGATGGCGGGGCTGTGTGAGGCGTAGTCCACCTCGATGCGGCGGGTTTTGATGTCCCGCTGTTCGCAGTCGTCGAGCAGCCGGGTGATGGCGTGGTCGGGTCCGGCGACGATGGTGGTGGCGGGCCCATTCACGGCAGCGATGGTGATGGTGTCGGGGAGTAGGTCGTTCAGGTCGGTGGGGGTGGTGTGGATGGCGGCCATGGTGCCGGTTCCGGCCAGTGCGGTGAGGGCTTTGCTGCGGAGTGCGATGAGTTGGGCGGCGTCGTTGAGGGTGAGGGCGCCGGCGGTGTAGGCGGCGGCGATCTCTCCTTGGGAGTGGCCGATGACGGCGTCGGGTTCGATCCCGAGGGATTGCCAGAGGTGGGCCAGGCCGGTCATGACGGCGAACAGGGCGGGTTGGACGATGTCGACCCGTTCCAGGGCCGCGGCTCCTTCGGGGGTGGTGAGGACGTCGGTGAGGGACCAGTCCACATGGGGTGCCAGTGCCTGCTCGCAGGCGAGGATGTGGTCGCGGAAGATGGGGCTGGTGGTCATCAGGTCGGCGCCCATCCCGGCCCACTGCGATCCCTGGCCGGGGAACACGAACACGGTCTTGCCGCTCTGGCCGGGCACGGCGCGTCCGGTGACCACGGCCGGGTGCGGCTCACCAGCCGCCAGCGCCCGCAGTCCTTCCCGCAGCGTCGCCTCGTCGCCCACGATGACGGCCCGGTGGTCGAGGGTGGAGCGGGTGGTGGCCAGCGCCCACGCCACCTCACCGGCATCGAGGTCGGGGTGGGCGTCCAGGTGCTCGGCCAGACGCCGCGCTTGCGCAGCGAGCCCCGCCTCGGTCTTGGCCGACAGCAACCACGGCAGCACCTCGGACCCAGCCACGTCCCTGGCCCGCTCCAGCTCGGTGCCGGGCTGGAGTGTCACGGGGGTGGGTGCTGTCTCGGGTTCGGTGCTGGTGGGGGCTTGTTCGAGGATGAGGTGGGCGTTGGTTCCGCTGATGCCGAAGGAGGAGACCGCGGCGCGGCGGGGCTGTCCGGTGTCGGGCCACGAAACCTGCTCGGTGAGCAGCTCCACCGCTCCCGCCGACCAGTCGACGTGCGGCGTCGGCTCATCGACGTGCAGCGTCCGCGGCAGAACCCCGTGCCGCATCGCCTGGACCATCTTGATGATCCCGGCGACACCGGCGGCGGCCTGGGTGTGCCCGAGGTTCGACTTGATCGACCCCAGCCGCAGGGGCCGGTCGGCGGGCCGCTGCCGACCGTAGGTGGCGATGAGCGCTTGGGCTTCGATGGGGTCGCCCAGTGTGGTGCCGGTCCCGTGCGCCTCCACCACGTCCACCTCGGCGGCGGTCAGCCGCGCGCTGGCCAGCGCATCCTCGATCACTAGCTGCTGGGACGGGCCGTTCGGCGCGGTCAGCCCGTTGCTGGCCCCGTCCTGGTTGAGGGCCGATCCGCGCACGATGGCCAGAACGGTGTGGCCGTTGCGCTGCGCGTCCGACAGGCGCTCGACGAGAAGGAGCCCGACGCCTTCCGACCAGCCGGTGCCGTCGGCCGCCGCGGCGAACGGCTTGCAGCGGCCGTCGGGTGCCAGTCCGCGCTGCCGGGAGAACTCCACGAACACCCCGGGGGCGGACATGATGGCGACGCCGCCGGCGAGGGCGAGGTCGGTTTCGTGGTTGTGGAGGGATTGGCAGGCGAGGTGGAGTGCGACGAGGGAGGAGGAGCAGGCGGTGTCGATGGTGAGGGCGGGTCCTTGGA
>NZ_SMKB01000450.1:0-1989 GCF_004348575.1 Actinomadura sp. 7K534 | reverse complement strand
CGCCTCAACCCCCGCGTTCCTGCCCGCCGATCCCACCCGGAGGTCCCAGTGACCGTGCGCATCCTGCCGCTACCCGACACCGAGCCCCCGGCCACCGACCGCGGGATCGGCGCCCTCACCACCGAGAGGGGCAACCTGCCGCTCGACTCCGTGAGCGTGCACGCCTCGATCACCGGGCTGGCCGCCGGCATCGAGGTCGTCCAGGGGTTCCGCAACCCGTTCGACGTGCCGCTGGAGGCCACCTACATCTTCCCGCTGCCCGACCGCGCCGCCGTCACCGCGCTGCGCATGGAGGCCGCCGACCGGGTCATCGAGGGGACGCTGAAGGAACGCGGCCGAGCCCGGCAGGACTACGACGCGGCCATCGCCGCCGGGCAGCGCGCGGCGATCGCGGAGGAGGACCGCCCGGACGTCTTCACCATGCGGGTGGGGAACATCCTGCCCGGCGAACGCGTGACGATCACGCTGACGCTCGACCAGCCCCTTCCCCACGAGTCGGCCTCCAGCGCGGTGTTCCGCTTCCCGCTCGTCGTCGCGCCCCGCTACATTCCGGGCACCCCCGTGGAGGGTGAGCGTTCCGGCTCAGGAGTCGCCGACGACACCGGTGCCGTGCCCGACGCGTCCCGCATCAGCCCGCCCGTCCTCCTCCCCGGCTTCCCCAACCCCGTCCAGCTCGCCGTCACCGTCGACATCGACCCCGCCGGGCTGCCACTGACCCAGATCCGATCCGCGCTCCACGTAGTCGCCGAAGAAGACGAGGGCGAGCGCACCACCGTGCGGCTGCAGCCAGGTGAACGCCTCGACCGCGACTTCATCCTGCGCCTCGACTACGCCCCGTACGAAAGCGCGGCGCTCTCCCTGGTCCCGGACGAGACCGGCGATGAGGGAACGTTCACCCTGACCGTCCTGCCCTCCGGAGAGGCACGCCCCAGGCCGCGGGACGTGGTGCTCGTCCTCGACCGCTCCGGCAGCATGCAGGGCTGGAAGATGGTCGCGGCCCGCCGCGCCGCCGCCCGCATCGTCGACACGCTCCGCACCGAGGACAGGTTCGCCGTCCTGTCGTTCGACACCGTCATCGAACGCCCCCGGGACCTCGGCACCGGCCTGGTCGAGGGCACCGACCGCAACCGGTTCCGCGCCGTCGAACACCTGGCGGCGCTGCACGCGCGCGGCGGCACCGAGATGCTCACGCCCCTCGACGAAGGCTGCCGCCTCCTCACCGAGACCGGCCGCGACCGGGTGCTGGTACTCATCACCGACGGTCAGGTCGGCAACGAAGACCAGATCCTCGCCCGTCTGGAACCCCGGCTCCGCGACGTACGGGTCCACACCGTCGGGATCGACCAGGCCGTCAACGCGGGCTTCCTCAACCGCCTCGCCGCCGTCGGCCAGGGCCGCTGCGAACTCGTCGAGTCCGAAGACCGCCTGGACGAGGCGATGGAACACATCCACCACCAGATCGCCGCGCCGCTCGCGACCGGGCTCACCCTCCACGCCGACGGCCTGGAGATCATGCCCGACTCCGTGGCCCCCGCCCGGCTGGGCGCACTCTTCCCCGGCGTGCCCCTGGTCATCGCTGGGCGTTTCCGCGGAACCCCCACCGGATCGCTGACCGTCCGCGGCACCGGCTCCACCGGAACTGCCTGGCAACAGCGGGCCACGGCCACCGTCACCGAGAACTCCGCCGCCACGTCCATCTGGGCTCGCGCGCACCTGCGCGACCTGGAAGACCGCTACACGACCGGGGGCCCCGACGACCTGGAACAACGCATCATCACCACGTCCCTCCGCTTCGGCGTCCTGTGCCGCTTCACCGCGTTCGTCGCGGTCGACAGCCGCGTGGTCACCGACGGCACCGCCCCCCACCAGGCCGTCCAGCCGGTGGAGACGCCCCGAGGCTGGGCCGCCCAGCCCGCCGCGGCCCCGATGATGGCCGAATTCGCGGCCGCCCCGGACACCGCAGCCGTCATGGACTGGGCAGCACCGCCC
>NZ_SMKB01000044.1:0-40310 GCF_004348575.1 Actinomadura sp. 7K534 | reverse complement strand
CCCACCGACCGCCCGGCCGGGACGTCAGGTGAGTGCGGTCAGGCGCCCGTCGACCATCTCGTACACCGTGTCACAGTGTTCGAGGACGTCGTGGTCATGGGTCACCATGACGGCCGCCACGCCGTGCTGCCCCGCCTCGCGGGCGAGCAGGCGGACGATCTCGTGGCTGCGCGCCCGGTCCAGGGCGGCGGTGGGCTCGTCGACGAGCAGCACGCTCGGCTCGGTCACCAGCGCCCGGGCGATGCCGACCCGCTGCCGCTCCCCGCCGGACAGCCGGTGCGGGTGCCGGCCGGCCTTGTCCGCCATGCCCACGTCCGCCAGCAGCTTCATGGGGTCGCGGCCGGAGCGGGCGCGGCGGGGCCGGAACCGCAGCGGCAGCCGGAGCTGGTCGAGGGCGGTGAGCGCGGGGATCAGGTTGCCGGACTGGAACACGAACCCGATGTGCTCGCGCCGCAGCTTCGCCCTGGCCCGCGCGCCGACCGCCGTGATGTCGATCCCGGCGACCGTGACCGTGCCCCGGTCCGGAGTGGCGAGTCCGCCCGCGACCGCGAGCAGGCTCGACTTGCCCGCGCCGGACGGGCCGACGATGGCGGCCAGCTCTCCGGGACGCACCGCGAGATCGACGTCGTCGAGGGCCTGCACGGTCTCGGACCCGTCGCCGTGCTGGAGGCAGACGCCGGTCATCACCAAGCCCTCGTGATCGGGGGTGCGGCGATCGGGTGTGCTCGTGTCGCCTTCCCGCGGCCCGGGGGCCGCTGCGGCCTGGCTGGTCATCGGTTCCCTCCGAGGGCGGTGGCCGGGTCGATGGACGCGATGCGGGCGACGGCGGCACCGGCGCCGACGAGCCCGAGCAGGACGATGCCGGCCGCGGCGGCCGTGACGCTCGGCGCGCTGAGGGCGAAAGGCACGCCGCCGCCTGTGATGAGCGAGCCGAGCCCGACGCCGATTCCCGCGCCGACTGCTACAGCGGCCACGAGGAGCAGGAACGCCTGGGTGAGCGCGTCGCGCAGCAGCCAGCTCCTGGACGCGCCCATGGCGCGCAGCACGGCGACCTCATGCCTGCGCTGGATCGCCCACACGGCGAAGAACGCCCCGACGACCAGGGCGGAGATGGCGTACAGGAATCCCTGGATGAGCTGCAGCGTGGACGTCTCGGCGGTGTAACCCGGCGAGGCGCCGTAGGACTCCTCCAAGGTGAGGCTCTCGGTGCCGGCGGCGGTGTCCCCGGCGGCGAGGTCGACCGAGGCGCCGGGCTCCGCCCGCACCGCCACGGCCGTGATGTCCCGGGTGGCCTGCTCGGGTACCGGGCCGCCCTGCCGCACCCCGGCCTTGATCAGCTGCCAGGCGGGGAGCGGCACGTAGGCCACGTCGACATGGCCGAACGTGTCCTGCCCCCCGGTGGCGCCGATGACGCGGAGTTTCGTCCCGAGGCGGTCGACGGTGATCGTGTCGCCGATGCGCAGGCCCGCGTCGAGCGCCGTGCCGGCGACGACGATGCCGTCCGGGCCGTCCAGCCGCGAGCCCTCGCTCACCTCGGGGGAGAGGAACGAGTCCGGCGCGACGCCGAACAGCGCGAGGTCGATGTCCACGCCCCGGTCGCTCTTGGCGTTGATGAGCGCGTTGCCGTAGGGGGCGGCCTCCGCCACGCCCGGCCGGCTCCGCCACGCGTCCACGGCGGACACGTCCACCACGCTGCGGGAGAAGGCGGCGTCGTGCTGGACGCCCCGCTCGAACGCGAACGAGGTGACCGGCAGGTTCTGCAGCCCGGACACGCCGTCCCTGACCAGCCCCACCGACAGCCCGGACAGCATGACCATGAGGACCGCGATCAACGCTACGACGGCCCCCATCAGGCCGAACCGGACCTTGGCGAACCGCAGCTCGCGGAGTGCGAGGAACATCAGCCCCACATCCGCATTTTTATCGACATCACGTCGCCAACATATCAACACGGTGTCGGCAAGATTCCCCAGGGCCCGGCATGGGCGCCGGGTGCCCGAGACGAGACGTGACCCCGTGCTCTGATCCGGCAGAGGATCAGAGCACGGGGTCACGTCCGCGTGCGTTGCGTCCGCGCTAGGTCAGCGGAGCGGAGGCACGGCTCGCTGGGAGAGGCCCAGGGCGTACTCGGGCCACCAGGCGCCGGCCGCCGGATCCACCACACCGTATTCGGGATCCTCCGGACCGGCGGTGCCGCGGGTGCACTGGCCGTCGGATTCCCCGGGGCGCTTGATCCACAGGAAGGCGTCGACGAGGGGCTCACCGGTGCGCGTCGAGGGCCGCTCGCCAAGACCCCGGCCCGGCGGGTTGCACCAGACCTGGGGGTCGGAGTACTTGTCCGCGGGAGGCGTCCACGGCCCCTGGCCGTTGCGGCTGGTGTCCAGGACGAAGTGCGGGAGCTTGCGCTCGTGGTCCCGGACGGTGGCCAGGTCGTCGTCGGAGCAGCTCGCCGCGCCCGTCTTCTGGCGGAAGCGCAGGCACTCGGACAGCCGGGTGCCGTACGCGACCAGCTCGTCGGTGCTGCGGTAGTTGGAGACGTTCAGCGCGAAGCCGTCCGCCTTGGCGATGCCGCCCTTGAGCAGGCGGCTGGCCATGCCGAGCTGGTCGCTCGGTACGCCGTACCCCGCGTCGTAGTCGTTGAGCGGCTGCCAGTCCGAGTGCCCGGAGTCCACGTAGACGCCGGTGCGCGGCAGCCGCTGCAGGGTCCGGATCGCGTAGTTGATCTCCCGGAAGCGCTGGTCGACCAGGGCCATGTCCTCGGGCGTGCCGGTGGAGCCGCCGCCGCCCTCGTTGCACCACGGCTCACTGGACAGCAGCGCCAGCCCGTCGGGCTCGACGATCACCACGGCCCGCCCGCCGCCGATCCCCTTGGCGAAGGCGTCGATCCACGCCCGGTACGCGGCCTCGCTCGGCGCGCCGCCGGCCGAGTACTGCGAGCAGTCCCGGCCAGGCACGTAGTACGCCACCAGCACCGGGACGGCGCGCTGCCTGGCGGCCTTGACCATCGTCTGCCGCACTCCCGCCCTGACCTCCG
Source organism: Actinomadura sp. 7K534 (assembly GCF_004348575.1). Taxonomy (NCBI): domain Bacteria; kingdom Bacillati; phylum Actinomycetota; class Actinomycetes; order Streptosporangiales; family Thermomonosporaceae; genus Actinomadura; species Actinomadura sp. 7K534. The sequence goes on along the minus strand of NZ_SMKB01000044.1, from coordinate 37,276 downwards.
CGGGGGTGCCGCCGGTGAACCAGACCGCCTGCGACACCTTGGACAGGGCCCGCATGTGCGCCGCGTCGTCCTCGCGCCCCGCGTCCGCCCAGATCTCGGCCTGCCGCCCGGCGTTGGTGTCGGGTTCGACGTAGAACCTGGCCTTGCCGGCCAGCGGATCGTCATGCCCTAATGCCTGCGCGGGCGGCGCGAGGACCGCGACCATGCTCGCCGCGGCGACGGCGAGGATCCCGATGCGTCGTCTCATCCGGTACTCCCAGGTTCTCGGGGTGGGCGCGGGAGCTGTGGGAGCGCTCCCATGCAGGGAGTCTGATCACCCGCCGAATATCCGTCAAGACCCAACATCCCAGCGCGGCGGCCTGACCGCAGTCGGGCGGCAGTCAAAGCGCATTGGGCCGCAGCGGGACGGAAGTCCGTCCGCATCGCCCCCCGGGACCCTCGGTGTCACCACCAGCAAGACCGACATAGGGGGTCGGAAATGTCCGAGCGAAGGATGGTCCGAGCGGCCATCGGCGTGCCATTGGCCGTCGCACTCACCTTGACCGCGGCCTGCCTGCCCGAAGACGCCGCCAACCCGGACGGGTCCGCGGCGTCCCCCTCCGCAGCCAACGGCATCGACAAGCTGAAGCCGACCGACGCCTTCAAGCGCGCCACCGACGCCACGCTGTCGGCCCGCTCGGTGCGGGTCCGCGCCAAGGTCAAGGACGCGGAGGCCGGCACCATCCACCTCGACTTCACCTACGCCGGCCGCGACCGGGCCAAGGGCACCATGCGGATCGGCGACCAGAGGGTGGAGATGATCAGGATCGGCAAGGAGGAGTACCAGAAGGGCAACAAGGCGTTTCTCAAGGAGACCGGCGGGAACCAGGCGGTGTCGGCCTTCAGCGGCATGTGGATGAAGACCACGCAGAAGGGCGGCAGCGGCTTCGGCGCCCTCTCAGGGCTCGGTGACCTCGAGGGCCTCCTGAAGGAGATGGAGGAGGGCGGCCTCGAGGGCTGGACCACCGGCAAGCCGGGCAACACGGCCGGCACGCCCTCGGTGCCCCTGAACGGCGCCGGGGAGCAGATCCACCTCGCCGCGGAGGGGCCGCCGTACGTCCTCCGCATGAGCGACGGCAGCGACTACTTCGACTTCCTCTCCTACGACAAGCCGGTGACCATCAAGCGCCCCCCGGCCCGCCTCGTCGTCGATACGAGCGGTTGACCCCCTCCGCCCGCGAGGCGAGGAGATCCATCCGGGAAGCGCCGGGTTCCATCCGGTAGGGGAGAGGGAGCGGGCCGCCGGGACCACCGATCCCGGCGGCCCGTGCTTTCGCGGCCACGCGCGCCACCACCGCCTCGGAACGTTCTCCGGGCGGATTCGGCGCTTTCGGCAGGACCCGGTCAGTGCTGCCGCACCCGCCGTCGTGCCTGCGCGACGTTCTCGCGCACGGCAGGGGCGATCTCGGCACCGAACCGGGTGATGAGTCCGGGATCGTCGCCGCCGATGATGAACGCGCTGATGCCGTGGTCGAGGGCGAGGGCGGTGAGGCGGTCGATCCACATCTCGGGCGGACCGTCGAGGAAGCCCTGGCCGGCCGGGCCGAGGCCCGTGCGCATGAAGTTCATCATGCGCCGCACGGACGACGGTTCGCGTCCGGCCCGGACCGCGGCCTCGTCGATGCGGGCGTTGCCGTCGGCGATTCCGCGCAGTCCGTCCTCGATGTACTCGAGGCTCGGCAGCCATCCGTCCGCGACGGCGCCGGTGAGGTCGAGCATCCGGGGCTTGTAGGCCCCGACCCAGATCGGGATCGGGTGGTACGGGCGCGGCCCGCGGGCACCGTCCGCGACGCGGTAGAACCGCCCCTCATGGCGGAGCGGCTCGGACCGGTCCGTGTCCCAGCCGTCGCGGATGATGCCGATGGCCTCCCGCAGGGCGGAGATGCTCTGCCCGGCGCCGAGTCTCCGGCCGCCCATCGCCTCGACGCCGTCCCAGCTCGCGCCGGCGCCGATCCCGAGGCGGAACCGGCCCTCCGAGAGGCGGTCGACGGTGGCCGCCGCGCGGGCGAGGCCGAGCGGCGGGCGCAGGGGCAGGCTGGTCACGTTCCCGCTCAGCGCGATCCGCCGGGTCTTGGCCGCCGCGTAGGTCAGCAGGGTGGAGGTGTCGTGGAATCCGGGATGGTACGGGTGGTCCTGGAAGGTGACCAGGTCCAGGCCCGCGCGTTCGGAGGCGACCGCCAGGTCGACCGCGTGCCGCGCGGGGCGGCGGACGGGACTGGGAAAGCTGCCGAACAGGAGATCGTGGCCGTAGTCGTTCATGCGGCGTCCTCGGTGAGCGAAGCGGCGTCCGTGCCTGCGGCGATCGGGGCCGGGGGGATGTTGAAGTTGTCGCGGAAGAGGTTGTCCGGGTCGTAGCGGGCCTTCAGCCGGCGGAGCCGCTCCAGGACGTCCGGAGGGAACGCGTCGTTGAGCCGTTCGGGACGCCGGTCTGTCTCGAAGCTGAGGTACAGCCCGTCGAAGTGCGGCCGCAGCCGGTCCCACTCGGCGGTGAGGAGGTCGTCGCTGGAGCTCATCGCGGTGGCCTGGAACCGCGGCGACCGGTGCGAGAACGCCGTCTCGTCCGGCGAGACGTCGCTGATCGCCCCGCCCATCGCGCGCAGCTCGAAGAAGTAGACGAGACCGGTGCCGAGCAGCTCTGCCGCGTCGCGGGCGAACCCGCGGGTCAGCTCGGGGACGAACGCCGACCGGGACACCGGCTGCCCGAAGCCCCGCTGCCCTTCGGGCCCGACGTCTGCCGCGTTCCCCATGACGCCCGAGTAGGGGGTCAGCACGGCCTGCTGGCGTACCGGCCGTCCGAGGTCGAGGAAGGGCGTCAGCCGGTCGACGACGACGTCCGGGTCGGGGTCGTCGACCACGGCGTACAGCGACACGATCCACACTCCGTCGCGCTGCCGGCCGGTGACGAAGAACACCGTCGTATCGCGCGGGGCCTCGCCGGCCAGCTGTCCGTACCGGTGGAGGGACTGCTCGATGTCGGTGGACACCAGCGTCAGCTGCGCCCATCCGACCTGGCCGACCACGGATGTCTCGAACTCGAAGGCGGTCGCGATGCCGAAGTTCGCCCCCGCGCCCCGTACCGCCCAGAACAGGTCGGGGTTCTCGGTGCCGGAGGCGCGTACGGGGGTGCCGTCGGCGAGGACGAGCTCCACCGCGCGCAGGCGGTCGATCGTCAGGCCGTGCTTGCGCGAGAGCAGGCCGATGCCGCCGGCGGTCGCGAGGCCGCCGACGCCGACGCCCCCGTAGTCCCCGGAGCCGATCGCCCAGCCGTACGGGTCGAGGGACTCGGCCACGCGCTTCCAGGTGCGGCCCGGCCCGACGCGCACCAGCCGGCGGTCTTCGTCCAGGACCTCCAGCCCGTCCATGGAGCCGACGCTGATAACCAGGCCGCCGCGGTTGGTGGACCGGCCGCTGATGCCGTGCCCGGCGCTGCGGATTCCCAGCGGCACGTGCGGGTGATCGCGGGCGAACGCGACCGCGTCGGCCACCTCGCTCACCGTCCCCGGACGCAGGACCAGGCCCGGGGCGCCGCCGCGCAGGTACGTCGACGCGACACCGGCGTGTTCCGGGTCGCCGGGCTCGACCGCCCGGTCGGCCAGGCTCGCCGGCACCGCGTCGTAGTCGATCCCCGGGACGCGCTGCGCGAGTACCAGCGCGGAACGCCGCCGGTGCCCTGCCGGCGCGGCCGGCCCGGGTGCCGCGGCCGGCGGCGCGATCCGCGCGATGTCCTCCGCGTCGCGGACGGGTGCGACGAGAATGCTCGTTCCGGACGCGGCGCGGATCGCCTCAACGTCCGCGTCCACGAGTGTCCACCGTGCGCCCGGCGGGAGTGTGCGGTCCGGCGCGAGAGCCGCCAGGGTGGCGGCCGCCTTCTCCACGACCGCGGGCACCGCGGAATCGGCGTCGAACGGATCGTAGGGCTCACTCCGCGGTGCCACGCCGACCCGGATGCGCTCGGTCACCCCGGTGATCCATGTCGCCACCGCCCAGGCGTCCGCGTGCCTGCGCCCGGTGACCACGGCGATGCCTATCCCGTGGTCCTCCGCCGCGCGGGCGAGGGCCACCAGTTCCTCGGCGCCGGTTCTGTCCGCGTCGAGCTGTACGCCGATCTCCATACCGCACCCCCATATTGATATGTCCCACAACTAGTATGTTCCTCATACTATTCCGGGTGTACGGAGGACTGTGGGATCGCACGAAAGGTGGGGCGTGAAGGGCACCGGGCAGACGGGAAGCCCGCCGCAGGATGCGGGGTAGGCGGAGCCGGCCGAGGCCGGGGCTAACGCTTGGCGGTCCCCGGTTCCGGGTCCACGAGGGCGTCCAGCACCGCGATGCAGGGATCGATCGAGGGGTGGGCATTGTGGATCGAGACGGCGAGTTGCGCGGCATGCTCGACGAACGCCTGCCTCGCCCGGGCGGGCATGCCGGCGAACACGGCGTCCTCGGCCGCTCGGACCCTCGCCTCCAACTCCGCCAGCGTCCGCTCACCGTGCGGCGTGAGGACGATCCGGCGGACGCGCCGGTCCTTCGGGTCCGTCCTGCGCTCCACCAATCCGGCGTCCTGGAGCGCGTCGATCACGTACGGCATCACGGTCTTGTCGATCTGCAGGTGCTTGGCCAGCCCGCTCTGCGTGGGCGGACTGTTGTGCCCGACGACCGAGAGGATCTGATAGCCGCGCGTCCCGTGCGGCACACCCTCGACCGCCCGCTCCACCTCCTCGTGCCAGCCGCGCAGGATCACCCCGAGGTACCAGCCGAGGTTCGACCCCGGGACGCCCGCGGTCGGAGCGCTCCTGTCGGTGTCCGCATCTCGACCATCCATACGTCGATGGTACGCAGCCGACTTGTGCCCCAAATGGTTTGCGCGTCAACCGAACCGGATCAGGAGGAGGGCGGCGTCGTCGTAGCGCTGCTCGGAGGTGGGGGCGTTCTTCTGGAGGGAGTCGGCGACCTCGTCCATGGTCCCGTCCCGGGCCTCGGCGAGTTGGCGGGCGAGTTCGGCCGTGGTCTCGTCGATGTCGATGCCGGGGATCTCGACCATCCCGTCGGTGTAGAGGGCCAGGACGGCGCCGGGGGTGAGGGGGATCTCGGTGGTGGGGTAGTCGGCGTCGGGGTCGATGCCCAGCAGCAGGCCGGCCGGCAGGGCGACCGGTTCGGTGCGGCCGTCGGGATGGCGGAGCAGGGGCGGCGGGTGGCCGGCGGTGGCGAGCTGAGTACGCCGCCGGGTCAGGTCGAGCCGGACGATCAGGCAGCTGACGAACAGCCCGGGGTCCAGGTCGATCAGGAGGCGGTTGGTCCCGGCGAGGATGTCGCCCGGCGGTGTGCCGATGGTGGCGTGGGCGTGGACGGCGGTGCGGACCTGGCCCATGAGCGCGGCGGCGGTCGTGTGGTGCCCCTGGACGTCGCCGATCGCGGCGATGGCGGTCGTCGGGTCGATGCGGAAGAGGTCGTAGAAGTCGCCGCCGATGTCCATGCCGCGGTTGGCGGGCCGGTAGCGGGCGGCCAGGTCGAGGCCGGAGATGTCGGGCAGCGCGTGGGGGAGCAGCCCGGATTGCAGCGCGCGCGCCAGCTGGTGCTTGGCGTCGTAGAGACGGGCGCGGTCCAGCGCCTGGGCGATCAGTCCGGCCAGCGACAGCAGGACGGCGCGCTCTTCTCGTGGGAAGTGGTGGGCGTCCTCGTAGTTGAGGACGAGGGTGCCGATGATGTTGCCGGAGGCGATCAGGGGCAGGAAGGCGCGGGCGTCCATGCCCTCCGCGTGGACCGCCTGGGGGTAGGCCTGTTTCAGGTCGGCGAAGCTGGCGAAGAACTGGGGTCTGCTGGACGCCAGCGTCCGCGCGGCCGGTATGCCGGAGGTCAGGGGCGTACCGTCCAGGTAGTCCGCGAGCCCGGAGACGGACTCCGTGCGGCCGACGACGCGCAGCCTGCCCTCTTGCGCCGTCATCAGCACCATCCCCTTGGGGCCGAAGGCGGGCACGACATGGTCGGCGACGAGGCCGACGACATCGTCGAGCCTCGCGGCTTCGGTGAGGGCGGCGGCCAGGTGCGTCATCTTGTAGATCGTCCCCACCCCGGCCCCCTCCGCGGTGCCGTGCGGCAGCGGGTCCGGGCGGGGGGTCCGGCCGGCGGGCTCCTCGGCGCGGGCGGGCATGATCTGGACGCTGATCCCGGATGTGTCGGGGTGGAGGTGGATCTTCAGGGCGGTGTCCGGTGGCCGCACGGTGGTGAAGGAGGCGGGCCGGCGGCCGATCACGGCGGCTCTGTAGTAGGCCTCGAAGAGAGCGTCGTCGCGGAGCCACGACAGCGCCTCCCACGGCCGGGCGCCCTTCAGCTCGTCGACCTCGATGCCGAGCAGGTCGGCCGCGGCGGCATTGGCGAAGACGACCCGGCCGTCCAGATCGAGGGAGCAGCAGCCCGTGGGCAGGCGCTCGGCGAACCAGGCCGCCGCCTGCGCCTCCTCCTGCGCCGTCGGGCGCCTGCGGCTCGGGGGAGGGGGCGGCAGGACGTGCGGTTCCTGCGGGCACCGCAGCCGCGTCCCGTCAGGGGCGTCCCGGTGGGCGAGCAGGCCCGCCCACCGGCAGAAGTCGTTGATCGCCTCGCGCTCGTCGGCACTGAGCCCCTCCGGATGCGAGACCGGCCACAGCAGCGCCAGGCTGCCCACCAGCTCGGTGCCGTCGGCGATCGGTACCGCGGCGAGCATGAAGTCGTAGGGCACCGTGAGCCCCAGCCGCGGGTAGCAGCGTGCGATCTCCTCCTGCCCGCTCAGCCACACCAGCCGCTCGTTGCGGACGGCGTCGGGGACCGGGTGCGGGGCGTCCGGGGAGATCCGCTCCCACGGCGCGACGATCTGCCGGGTGGCTCCGCACAGCACCGCCAGCTTCAGCGCCGGCTCCTCCTCGGGCAGGAGGTACACCCCTCCGACCGAAGCGCCGACCTCCGACATCAGCTGCACCATGGCGGCCCCGAGCCGCTCGAGACCGGCGCCGGGGACGGCGGCCGAAGGCACGCGCCGCGACCGCATGATCGTTCATCTCCATCCGCACGACGGGCTCTCGCCAATGATCATCCGTGCGCAGAACGCCCAGACACCCCCGACATACCCGTCCCTACCTGGACATATGTATCCGCCGCAGGCGGTCCCGCCCGGCGCCGACGCCCCGAGCGTGGGCACGTGGACGACGGGCTCGATCGGCAGGAATTCGCGCAGTTCGCCGCGCCCCCGTTCCGGTCGTGCGGGTGAGGGGAGGACGGGACCGCCCTATTTCGTTTCCTCCGCGCTTTCCGGCCGGTCCACGACGGCGCGCCGGCCGGCGGCTATGTGCTCCCGCATTAGCCGCGCGGCGCGCGCGCCGTCCCGCGCGACCAGTGCCGCGGTGATCTCCTGGTGTTCGGCGACAGAACGTTCCAGCTGCCCGGGAACCCGCCAGATCGTGCTCCAGGCGAACTGATTCCACAGCCGGATGATGAACGGTTCGACGAACTTCGTCCGGCCGGATCTGTAGATCGCGAAATGCCACTTCCGGTTCGCCGCCGAGGCGCGCGTCGGATCACCCGACTGCGCCGCCTCGACCATCTCCTGCTGGGCCGCCTCGATCTCCTTGAGATCGGCATCGGTCAGGTTCTCGGCCGCGATCTCCGTGGCCATGCTCTCCAGGAACGACCGCAGCGTATAGAGTTCCTTGGCGTCCTCGGTCGTGAGCTCCATCGCGGAGATCGACCGGTGCTCGTTGTAGAGCACCAGACCCTCGGCCTCGAGAATGCGCAACGCCTCGCGCACGGGTGTGATGCTCATGCCCAGCTCGGAGGCGATGCGGCGGACGTCGAACCGCTCACCGGCCTGGACCTTGCCGTCAATGATCATCTCGCGCATGGCGTCGACGGCGAGCGATGTCTTCGATCGGTACTCAACCATCTGGGAGCCGCTTCTTCACATGTCCTGGTGGGCGTATACCGGGCGCATTATCGCCGGAGAGCCGAGAAGGCCGCCGGGCGGCGCCTGCCGGGAAAGGAGCCGTCCCCTTCCAGTGCGGGAGTGCGACCAGGAGATGTGAGCGCCATCATGGTGCTGCCTCTCTTTGCCCGGCAATGGTGCCGCCCAGGTGAGCCTGAAAGATGGAACGGGTTGCCCGTCAGGTGCAGAAGTCGACGCGACGGATAATGAAGTATAGGCGATGGACACGGTGCCGTACGCCGGATTCGTGGCAGGGTGTCACGCATCGGCATGGGCCCGGTCGAGCACCCTGGAAAGTTGTACATCAACCGGCTCGTCCCGCCGGCGGTTCGGGCGGGACGGCCGATCCGGCGAACTCGGCCGTGACCACGGCGGCGACCCGGTCCGCATAGGCGGCCAGTTCCTCCTCCGAGCGGGACGCCACGGGATGCGGCAGCACGGTCGTGCCCACGTCGGCCAGGCCGAGCCGCACGGCGAACCGGGCGACCAGTGACTGGAACGGCTCGGTGATCACGGCGATCGCGGGGACTCCGAGGCGCTCGAACTGGATGGCGTCGTTCGCGCTGCAGGCCGAACAGGCCCCGCAGTCGCCGAGGGCGGCGATCATCAGGCCGGCGCCCTCGGCCAGCCGGGCGGACTCCTCGCCGGTCAGCGGCTTGGCCGCGCTCGGCTTGCTGTGCATGACCACGTCGGAGAAGCCCAGCCGCGTGCGCAGGTCCGTCGCGACCAGATCGAGCAGGACCCGCGCGCTGGGCTTGCCGTTGTCGACCAGGACCAGCCGGTCCCGCGGTCCCGGAGCGCGCCGGGGGGCCCGGCTGACCAGGTCGGCGGGCGGATCGGCGGGCTCGGGGATGACGATGTCGAGGACTGCCACAGGGTTCTCCTTGAGGAACTCGTTCGCTCAGAAATCGACCGTGCACACGTCGTCCCCGCAGTCGGGAAGGGGCTCGTGCGGGACTCGCACGCGACGCGACACCGCCGCGGTGGTGACCGAGGTCGCCCATGAGGGCAGGTAGGCGGACCAGCCCGCTCCGGCACCGCCGGCGGTCACCAGGTAGACGTCCTGTGCCGTCTTCACGACCGGAAGCAGGCCGTCGGACCCGGCGGTCATGTCGTGCGCGCTGCCGACCGGGATCCGGATGCCGGCGTCCAGCAGTGCCTTCGGGGCCACCCTGCCCGCGACCGCCAGGTGCTCCTGGACGTCGCGGGGAGTCAGTCCCGCGTCCGCCAGCACCGCCGCGTGCTCGGGCCCGAGGACGAACAGCCCCTGACCGCCCTTGCCGGCGATGAAGGTGGTCGGCGCGGCCATGGCCGAGGCCAGCGTCGCGAGGATCCCGCCGGCGTCGCCGTTGAGGTGGTTGGCCACCTGGTGCGGCCCCTCCGTCGCCATCACGGTGACCGTGGTGTCGGCGAGTTCGTAGCCGAGCCGCACGCGCAGCGGTTCCCAGCCCTCGGGGGGAGGGCCCTCGGCGAAGCACAGCGAGTACCGGCCGGGGTTGCCCAGCGATGAGCCGTCCATCCCGCCCGGACGGGCGTCGAAGGCGTTGCGGGCGACCAGGCGCAGCGTGCGCCCGATGGTGGCGTTCGCGCGGAAGCCGGGCCCCAGCGCGTTGTGCCCGCCGTGCACGCCCACCCGGTCTGCGAGCGGACCGCTGACGATGATGGTCAGCGCCGCCCCGCCGGTGCTGGTCAGCGCGGCGTTGAGGTTGAACGCGGGATCGAGCACCGCCGCCATCGCGGCCTGCACGATCGGGAAGTACTCCGGGCGGGCGCCGGCCATGACCGCGTTGGCGGCGAGCATCTCGGCGGTGAGCACCGCCGCCCGGCCGGGCACCGCCCCCAGGACGTCGTCCGGGAGCAGATCGGACTCGGCGAGCATCGCGCGGACGCGCTCCGGTGTGGGTGCCACGACCGGGAGGCCGTCGCTCCATCCGCGCTCGGTGAAAACGTCCTGAAGCTCGGCCTCATCGACCCGCATCGTCTGTGCCATCGAGGCACCTCCTTCGGATGCATCCTGCATCTAAGCCCCCCATCTGGTCAAATGCCGTACTGAGGGCGACGATGTGACGTAGTTGACACCCGATGATGCCTAATGCAGGATGCATCCAATCTCAACCTTCGAGGAGTCGGGATGTCTCTCAGGTCACGTGTGGTGCCCCCCCTTGCCGCGGTCGTGACCGCGGCGTCGCTCGCGGCGTGCGGCGGCGGCGGAGGAGGGGACACGGCGAACAAGGCGGAGGTCCCGATCTCCGCGACCGCCGCCCCCGGGGAGCTCGACACGAGCGCCACGCTCACCTTCGCCGATCCGTTCCAGAACGACACGATCGACCCGGCGAAGAACGATTCCGGATTCCCCACCCGGCAGCTCAACCTCGTCTACGACCGCCTGATCGGCATCGCTCCGAGCGGCGAGCTGACGCCCCAGCTGGCCACGAAGTGGGAGTTCACGAACCCGACCACCCTCCGGCTCACCCTGCGCTCCGGCGTGAAGTTCCAGGACGGCGCGCCCTTCGACGCCGCCGCGGTCGTGCAGAACCTCGACCGCTCACGCGAGCTTCCCGACGCCGGCGCGGCGGTGTCGACCCCCGCCGAGGCCATCAAGGACGTGCAGGCGTCCGGTGACGACGTCGTGGAGATCACCCTCAAGAAGCCGCGGTACTCGATCCTGTACGACCTCGCGCAGAACCTCGGCATGATGATCAGCCCCGGTTCGCTGTCCGGGTCGCTGGACCGCACCGCGGTCGGCGCGGGCATGTACAAGCTGGTCGAGTTCAAGCCGGGCGTCTCGGCCACGTACGAGCGGTGGGACGGCTACTGGGACCCGGACGCGGTCAAGCTCGCCGGCTTCGCCATCAAGTCCATTCCGGACGCCCAGACCCGGATCAACGCCCTGCAGTCGGGCCAGGTGACGATGTCGCTGATCGACGAGAGCCAGGTGCGGGACGCGAAGAGCGCCGGCCTGCGGGTCTCCGAGGAGGCGACCGTCAGCGCGTGGACGATGTTCCTCAACCTGACCCGCGGCGAGCTGAAGAACGAGCAGGTGCGGCAGGCGATCAGCCACGCGATCGACCGCAAGGCCCTCGTCGAGACCCTGGGGCACGGCCACGGTGAGCCCGCGGTGCAGCTGTTCCCGTCGTCGTACGAGGCGTACTCCCAGGACTGGCCGGCGGCGAAGTACCCGTTCGACGTCGCGAAGGCCAAGGAACTGCTCGCCGCGGCGGGGCACCCCGACGGCGTCGAGTTCTCGGCGCTCATCCTGAACCGCCCGCTGGACAAGCAGCTCGGCCAGGCACTGCAGCGGATGGTCGAGCCGGCCGGCATCAAGCTGTCCCTGAAGGTGGTCGAGCCGGCCCGGTACTCGATGTTCACCGACGGCGAGGTCGACATGTTCCTCGGCCGCTGGGGCGGGCGCGCGGACCCCGCGGACACGCTGAAGTCGAACGCGGCCAAGGGCGGGTTCATCAACCCGGGCGGCGGCACGGCGCCGGACTTCCAGGCGCTGATGGACAAGATCGACAACACCCCGACCGGTGACGCCCGGGTCAAGCTCGTCCAGGAGGCGAGCGCCATCTTCGCCCAGCGGCAGCTCGACATCCCGGTCTTCGCGCGGCGGTCGATCTTCGCCGACAAGGGGTGCGTGGTGGGCTTCACGCCCTACATGGTCGGCGCCGACGAGTACCGGGGCGTCGGCGTCCGGAAGAACTGCGACTAGCCGCGGTCCCGATTTTCAGCGCCCGATGATGAGGCCGACCATGACAAAGGGACGATGACCGATGCTGAGACTGCTGGCCAGGCGCCTCCTGATGAGCGTGCCGATTCTGGTCATCGTCACACTCGTCGTCTTCTTCCTGCTGGAGATCGCCCCCGGCGACCCCGCGCGGCGCGCGGCGGGCGGGGAGATGGCCTCGGCGGCCGACGTCGCCGAGGCCCGCCGGCGGCTGGGACTCGACGAACCCCTGTGGACGCGGTACTGGCACTTCATCGAGGGGCTGTTCACCGGCGACCTCGGCCAGTCGATCTTCAGCGGCCAGCCGGTGCTCGCCGCGATCGCCGAGCGCGTCCCGGTGAGCCTCTCGCTGATGGCGGGGGCGCTCACCGTGGCGATGCTGATCGCCGTGCCGGCCGGGATCATCGCCGCGACGCGGCCCGGCAGCATCGCCGACCGGGTCGTGATGCTGATCTCCGCCGGCGGTGTGGCGATGCCGAACTTCCTGATCGGCCTGCTCCTCGTGCTGGTGTTCGCGCTCCAGCTGGGGATCTTCCCGGCGACCGGGTACGTGCCGTTCGAGCAGAGCCCGGCCGGATGGTTCCAGGCGCTGGTGCTGCCGTCGGTCGCCCTCGGCGTCGCGGCGGCGGCCGAGATCGCGCGGTTCCTGCGGGCGTCCATGCTCGACGTCCTGGACCAGGACTACATCCGCACGGCCAGGGCGAAGGGGATCGGCGTTCGCAGCGTCCTCGGGAAGCACGCGATGAAGAACGCCTTCGCGCCGGTGCTGACCGTGCTCGGCCTGCAGGTGCGGATCCTGATCGGCGGCACGGTCGTGATCGAGCAGATCTTCAATCTGCCGGGGCTGGGCTCCCTGACGGTCAAGGCGGTCTTCGACCGCGACTATCCGATCATCCAGGGAGTCGCCATCAGCGCCGCGCTGGTGGTGGTGGTCACGAACATCCTCGTCGACGTCGCCTACGGCTACCTCAACCCGAAGTTGCGTGCCGCATGAGCGTCAAACAGGACACATCCATCACCGCGATCCCGGCCGCGGCCGACGGCGCGGTCCCGGACGCCTCCGCCCGGATCGGGTTCGCGGGCCGGTTCCGGCGGCAGCGCGGGGCGGTCGCCGCTCTCGCGATCCTGTCGCTGATCACCGTGGCGGCGGTGCTCGCGCCGTTCTGGACCCTGCACGACCCCGCCGGGGGAAGCCTCTCGGACGCACTGTCCGGTCCGAGCGGCGGCCACTGGCTCGGGACCGACGACCTGGGCCGCGACGTGTTCACCCGCATGGTGTACGGCGCCCGGCTGTCGCTGGCCGCGGCCGTGATCGCGGTGGGGGTCGCGCTGGCGATCGGCCTGCCGTTCGGGCTGCTCGCCGGCTACGCGGGCGGCCGCGGGGACAGCGTGATCATGCGGGTGAACGACGCCCTGATGAGCTTCCCGCCGCTCATCCTCGCGATCAGCATCGTCGGCTTCCTCGGCCCCAGCCTCACCAACGCCATGATCGCCATCGGCGTCATCTACGCCCCCCGGTTCATGCGGGTGGTGCGCGGCGCGGCGATGGCCGTGCGGGAGGAGACGTACGTGGAGGCGGCGCGGATGATGGGCGTTCCGGCGCACCGCGTCATCCGCCGCCACCTGCTGCCGAACATCCTCTCGCCCCTGCTGGTGGAGATCAGCCTGTCCCTCGGGTTCGCCATCATCGCCGAGGCGTCGCTGAGCTTCATCGGCCTCGGCGTGCAGCCGCCGAGCGCCAGCCTGGGCTCCATGCTCGGCGAGGCGTTCCGCTACATGCGGGACGCACCGGTCTTCGCGATCGGCCCGGGGCTCGCAATCATGATCATCGTGCTGTCGCTCAACGTCCTCGGCGACGGCCTGCGCGACAGCCTCGGCAGAAGGGCGATGAGGTAGTGGAGAGCCTGTCGAAGCCGGCCGCGTCGGCCCCGGACCCGTTGCTCGAGATCGACCGGCTCAGCGTCGACATCCGGACCGAGCGCGGCGTGGTGCGCGTCGTGGACGAGGTGTCGTTCGCGGTCGGCCCCCGGGAGACGGTCGCGCTGGTGGGGGAGTCGGGCTCCGGGAAGAGCGTCACCTCGATGTCGGTGCTCGGGTTGCTGCCACCGCGGATCACCCGCACCCACGGCTCGGTGCGGTTCGAGGGCCGCGAGCTGCTCGGCCTGAAGCCGGGCGAACTCGACCGGGTGCGCGGCGACGACATCGCGATGATCTTCCAGGAGCCGATGACGAGCCTGAATCCGGCGTTCACCGTCGGCGAGCAGATAGCGGAGCAGGTGCGGCGCCATCGCGGCGTCTCGCGCAAGGCGGCGCGTGACCGCGCGGTGGAGGTGCTCGACCTGGTCGGCGTCCCGTCGGCGGCCGAGCGGCTGAAGGCCTACCCGCACGAGTTCTCGGGAGGGATGCGGCAGCGGGTCATGATGGCGATGGCGCTGTCGTGCGAGCCGAAGCTGGTCATCGCCGACGAGCCGACCACCGCCCTCGACGTGACCATCCAGGCCCTGGTGCTGTCCGAGCTGCGCGCGCTGCAGGACCGGTTCGGCATGTCGGTGCTGTTCATCACGCACGACCTCGGGGTCGTCGCGGAGATCGCCGACAGGGTCGTGGTGATGTACGGCGGCCACCTGGTCGAGACGGGCCGTACCGCGGAGGTCTTCGCCTCACCGCGGCATCCGTACACCGAGGCGCTGCTCCGCTCGGTGCCCCAGGGCGAAACCGCGGGCTCCCGCCTGTGGTCGATCCCGGGCACCATGCCGACCCCCGAGGCGCTGCCGCGGGGCTGCCGCTTCCACCCGCGCTGCCCCTACGCGCAGCGCGGCGTGTGCGATACGGACGAGCCGCCGCTGGAGCCCGTCGGCGACGACCGCACGTCCCGCTGCGTGCGCCGCGCGGATCTGCGGCTCACCGGGATCGGCGCGGACCCGGGCGGCATCGGCGCCCGGGAGGCGGCCCCGCTCGGCGGGCCGGCCCTGCCGGGAGGTGACCGGAAATGACCCCGATCCTCGAGGTCGAGGACCTCACGGTGCGGTTCCCCGTCGGACGGAACGTCTTCGGCCGTCCTCGCGCGATGCTCACCGCCGTCGACCGGGTCTCGCTGGCTGTGCCGCGGCACCAGACCGTCGGACTGGTCGGTGAGAGCGGTTCGGGCAAGTCGACGCTCGGCAGGGCGGTGCTGCGCCTCGCCGCCGCGGAGTCGGGCAGGGTCACCTTCGACGGGGTCGACATCACGCACCTCAGCGCACGGAGGCTGCGCCCGCTCCGCCCGCGGATGCACATGGTCTTCCAGGATCCGTACTCGTCGCTCGATCCGTCCTGGGAGGTCGAGGACCTGGTCGCCGAGCCGCTCGGCACGGCGGACCCGTCCGCGAGCCGTGCGGAGCGCCGGAAGGCGGTCGTCGAGGCGCTGGAGCACGTCGGCCTGTCCAGCGCACACCTGAACCGGTACGCGCAGCAGTTCTCCGGCGGCCAGCGGCAGCGGATCGCGATCGCGCGGGCGCTGGTGACCCGTCCGGACCTCGTGGTCTGCGACGAGGCGGTGAGCGCGCTCGACGTCTCGACCCGCAGCCAGATCATCAACCTGCTGGAGGACCTGCAGCGCGACTTCGGCCTCACCTATCTCTTCATCGCGCACGACCTGGCACTCGTGCGGCACGTCAGCGACTGGATCGCCGTGATGTACCTCGGCTCGATCGTGGAGGAGGGGCCGGCGGAGCGGGTCTACGAGGACCCGGCGCATCCCTACACCAGGTCGCTGCTGTCGGCGATCCCGCGGCTCGACCCCGCCGAGCGGTCCCGGGAGCGCATCGTGCTGACCGGTGAGATTCCGAGCCCGCTGGCGCCCCCGTCCGGCTGCCGGTTCCGGACGAGGTGCCCGCACGCGATGGAGATCTGCGCCGAGGTCGCGCCGCCGGCGGTGCCGGCACCGGGCGGCGGCTGGTCGGCCTGCCATCTGAACGGCGGGGACGGCGGGGACGGCGGCGTCGGAGTGGCCTTGGACAAGAGCGGGACGGCCTCATGACCAACATCAGCCGGTCGGCCGGCGGCGAGGCCTCGTTACCCGGCCCCGGACGTTTCCCAGCCCCAAGACGATCCGATGCAGATGCATCGTATAGGAGGCAACCTTGAAGGGCACGACCGAGGACGAGCGTCCCGGCCCCCTCGCGAACCTGCGGGTGATCGATGCCTCGACGCTGTTCGCCGGGCCGATCGCCGCCACCCTGCTCGCCGATTTCGGCGCCGACGTCATCAAGGTCGAGCACCCCAAAGGCGACGGGCAGCGCCATATGGGCTGGCAACGCGACGACACGTCCCTCATGTGGACGGTGCTCAACCGCAACAAGCGGTGCGTCACCCTCGATCTGCACGCCCCGGAAGGGCAGGACGCGTTCCGCCGGCTGGCCTCGACCGCGGACATCGTGATCGAGAACTTCCGGCCCGGCACGCTGGAGCGGTGGGGGGTCGGCTACGAGCAGCTCGCCGCCGAGAACCCCGGCCTGGTCATGGTGCGGGTCACGGCGTTCGGGCAGACCGGGCCGTGGCGCGACCGTCCCGGCTTCGGCACGATCGCCGAGGCGATGAGCGGGTTCGCGCACATCAACGGGCATCCCGACGGGCCGCCGACCCTGCCGCCGTTCGCCCTCGGCGACGCGATCACCGGCATCTTCGGCGCCTGCGCGGCGATGTTCGCGCTGCGGCACCGGGACACGACTCCCGGCGGACGCGGCCAGTCGATCGACCTCAGCATCTACGAACCGGTCTTCTGGCTGCTCGGCCCGCAGCTCTCGGTCTACGACCAGCTCGGGGAGGTGCAGGGACGCACGGGGAACCGCGCGCCGTTCACCTCGCCGCGCAACCTCTACGAGAGCGCCGACGGGCGCTGGATCGCGATCTCCGCCAGCGCGCAGTCCATCGCCGAGCGCCTCATGCGGATGATCGGCCAGGAGCAGTACGTGGACGAGCCGTGGTTCGCCGACCACGTCGGGCGGCTCGGGCACATCGACGAGCTGGACGAGGTCATCGAGAGCTGGATCGGCGCCCGCAGCTGCGACGAGGTGCTCGCCGCGTCCGAGGAGCACCAGGTCGCGGCGTTCCCGGTGTACACCGCCGCCGACATCGCCGTCGACGAGCAGTACCTCGCGCGGGAGAGCTTCACCACCGTCGCCGACGACCAGGGCGTCCCGGTGCGGTTGCAGAACGTCGTCCCGCTGCTGTCCGAGACGCCGGGGCGGCACCGCTGGCTCGGGCCGGCCATCGGCGCGCACAACCGCGAGGTCCTGGTCGACGAGCTGGGCTTCAGCGAGGCGGACCTGGAGGGATGGGCGGCGAAGGGGATCGTGGCCTCCCCGCCCGCCGCGTCCGATGACGCGCCGGAGGACACCGACGCGCCGGAGGACACCGACGCGCTGAGCGGGGCCGAGCCCTGAACCGGCGATGACGAAGACCGAAGGCACGACAACGGGTTCATACGAAGGGACTGGTAGCTCATGACGGCTCAGACGGACGCACGGTCAACGACGGCGGAGCGCCCGGGGATCGCCGAGCGAATCAAGATCATCGACACGGACAGCCACGTCATGGAGCCGCCGGACCTCTGGACGGGACGGCTCAGCGCGGCCAAGTGGGGCGACCAGATCCCGCACGTGCGCCGCGACGAGAAGCACGGCGTCGACCGCTGGTGGATCGGCGCCCGCCGCGGCTCGGCCGTCGCCAACTTCGCCACCGCGAACTGGCGGGAGTTCCCGCCCTCGTACCCGAAGCTGCTGGAGGAGGCCGACGCCGCCGCGTGGCACCCGGAGCGGCGGCTGGAGCGGCTCGACGAGTACGGGATCCACGCCCAGCTGCTCTACCCCAACATCCTCGGGTTCTCCAGCGTGTACTTCTTCGACCTGGACCCGGATCTGCGCTACGAGTGCGTCGTCGCGTACAACGACTGGCTCGTGGACTTCTGCAGTCCGGACCCGGACCGGCTGATCCCGCTCATGTGGCTGCCGTTCTGGGACACCGACCTGGCCGTGCGCGAGATGGAGCGGTGCCTGGCCAAGGGCCACCGCGGCATCATCTTCCCCTCCAACTTCGAACCGGTCGGCCTGCCGCTGATCTACGACGAGCACTGGAATCCGGTGTGGGAGGCCGCGCAGGCGAACGAGCTGTCCATCAACTTCCACACGGGGTTCCAGATCACGGAGGAGGAGGCCCGCTCGGCCATCGGCTACCGCCGGTCGCGCGCGGACTTCGCCAAGATGAGCGCGATGTTCCTGATGGGCAACGCGCGCACGATCGCCGACGTCACCCTGTACGGCGTGTGCCACCGCTTCCCGCGGCTGAACTTCGTCTCGGTCGAGAGCGGGTTCGGGTGGATGCCGTACTTCGCCGAGATGCTCGACTGGCAGTGGCTGAACTCCGGCGCGCGCGACGCGTTCACGGAGATGAAGCTGATGCCGAGCGAGTACATCCAGCGCCAGGTGTACGGGACGTTCTGGTTCGAGTCCGACTCGGTGCGCCGGATGGGCGACATGTTCCAGAACAACCTCATGTTCGAGACCGACTTCCCCCACCCGACCGCGCTGCAGCCCGGCCCGGCGTCCTACGCCGACAGCCCGAAGGTGCACATCGAGCGCAGCCTGGAGGGCATCGACGAGGACATCCTGCGCAAGCTCCTGAACACCAACGCCGCCCGGGTCTACCACCTTGGCTGAACCGGTGACGCAGCACGCGCGGGCACGCGGCCGGTCGGCCGTCGTCCGCCACGAGACCCCGGCACAGCGCGTCGAGATCGGCGCGGGCGTCGTCGACGGCGTGGGCGGGATCGTCTCCGGCCTCGGCGGCACCGTGGTCGGGATCCTCGCCGGCGACCGCGTCTGGCGGGGCGGGCTGGGCGGACGCGTGGAGAGATCGCTCGGCTCGGCCGACCGCGTCGTCTGCAATGAGATCGAGCCGCACACGCCGCTGTCGGCGGCGGTGCGGCTCGGTCGCCGCTTCGCCGACGCCGGAGTGGACCTCATCCTGGCACTCGGCGGAGGCAGCGCCAGTGACCTGGGCAAGGCGACCGCGGCGGTGATGGCCTCACTCGGCCGGGGCGACGCCCAGCCCGACATGTCCCGGCTCTTCGCCCGGGTGCGAGCCGACGGCACGGTCTCCGATCCCGCGGTGGGAGGGCGGCCGGTGCCGCTCGTCGTGGTGCCGACCACGCTCTCCGGCGCGGAGCTGACACCGGGCGCGGGAGTCACCGAGAACGGCATGAAGCGCGTCCTCTGGGACCAGGCGCTCTCCGCGCGGGTGATCCTCTACGAGACCTCCGGTGACAACGACCTGCCCGCGCCCATCGTCGCCACGACGGGCATGAACGCGATGGCGCACGCGGTGGAGGCGATGTACTCCACCGCGGGCGACGCGATCAGCGACGGGCTCGCCGTCGCCGGGCTCGACGCGCTCACCGCCGGCATGGCCCGCTACCTGGCCGCCGGAGACCGCGGCGAACAGGCCAAGGCGGAGCTGTTCACCGGCGCGGTCCTGGCGGGCCGGGCGCTCAGCACCGCGCGTGTGTGCCTGCACCATGCGATCTGCCACGTACTCGGGGCGCACCACGGTGTCGCGCACGGCGACGCCAACGCCGTGATGCTCAGCCACGTCGTCGACTTTAACGAGGCCGGCGCGGCCCGGCAGCTCGCCCGGTGCGCCGCCACGATCCGCGGCGCCGCCGAGCGGGTGCTCGGCACGCCCCTGACCGAGACCTCCCCGGGCGCGGTGCTGCGCGAGTTCCAGACCCGCGTCGGGGCGCCCACCACGCTCACCGAGATCGGGCTGCCGCATGTCGACGTCGAGGACGTGGTCAGCGGCCTGCGCGAGGAACGGGGCGTCGCCCTGAACCCGGTGCCGGTGACCGACGACGACGTCCGCCGCCTGCTCGCCGCCGCCCGCGGAGCGGCTTGACCGGCGCGGCCCGGCCGTGCCGAACCCCTTGGAGATCAGATGACCACTTCTGCCGAGTCCGCGCACGCTCTCGACGCGCTGTTCCGCCCCGCGAGCGTGGCGGTCGTCGGAGTTTCCACTTCGCCGACGAGCCCGGGCGCGCGGACGTTCGCCAACCTCGTCCGGCACTTCGACGGCGAGGTGTTCGGCGTCAACCCCGCCGAGCCGGAGATCGAGGGCCGCCGCCTCTCCGCGTCGCTGACCGCGATCGGCGAACCGCCCGACCTCGTGGTGATCGCGACCCCGGCGGAGTCGGTGCTCGACATCCTCACCGAGGCCGGCGAGCTCGGCGTGCGGGCGGCGATCTTGCTCTCCGCGGGCTTCGCCGAGGCCGGCGAGGAGGGCAGGCGGCTGCAAGGGCTGCTCGCCGAGACGGCACGGCGCCACGGCATGGCCCTGATCGGCCCGAACTCGATGGGCCTGAT
Source organism: Actinomadura sp. 7K534 (assembly GCF_004348575.1). NCBI lineage: Bacteria > Bacillati > Actinomycetota > Actinomycetes > Streptosporangiales > Thermomonosporaceae > Actinomadura > Actinomadura sp. 7K534. The sequence continues at coordinate 17,172 of NZ_SMKB01000044.1, read as the reverse complement.
CAGCCGCCCGAACTCGCTGTTCGCCACCTTCACCAACGCGGTGCAGGAGACGAACGCGGGGGGACGGGTCGCCGTCGTGGGCCAGAGCGGCGGCATGGCGGCGATCATCTACACGATCTGCCTGGCGCACGGCGTCGGCGTCGACTACCTCGTCGCACTCGGCAACGAGTCCGCCACCTCGCTGGGTGAGGTCGTCGAGTGGATGATGCGTCCCGAGTCCGGGGTGGACGCCGTCCTCGGCTTCGTGGAGTCGCTGTCCGGCTGGGACGAGCTCGCGGCGGCCGCCCGGATGGCCGCCGAATCGCAGAAGGTCATCGCGTTCTGCAGGGCGGGCCGGTCGCAGCTGGGCGCGGCCGCCGCGGGCAGCCACATCGGCGCGGTCGCCGGTGACGAGAAGGTCCTCGCGGACCTCGCCGCGGCCGGCGGCATCGTCGAGGCGGCCACGCTGGACGACCTGCTCGACATCGCCAAGGCGCGGCACGTCGCGCGGCCGATGCGGGGGCGGCGCGTCGGGGTGGTGACGGCGTCCGGCGGGGCCGGGTCGCTCTTCGCCGACCTGATGACCTCGGCGGGGCTGGACCTCCCCGAGCTGTCGCCGGAGCTGCAGCAGAAGGTGTTCGAGGTGATCCCCTGGTTCGGCTCGGCGACGAACCCGGTGGACACGACCGCCTTCATCCAGAGCCGGCCCGAGGAGTTCTGCGCGGTGGCCGGGATCCTCGCGGCCTCCGGCGAGGTCGACGCGGTGATGGTCTTCCTGGGCACCCTGGACCCGATCGCGCCGCGGCTCGTCCGCTCGCTCACCGAGATCGCCGCGCGGCATCCGGCCGTCCCGGTGGTGGTGACGTGGGGCGGCGGCAGCAAGCGCTTCAAGGAGGATCTCTGGCGGGCCGGCGTCGCGACCTTCGACGACCCGGACCGCGCCGTCCAGGCCCTCGTCGGGCTCGCGCCCGCACGGCGCGTCGCCGCGGCGACCGGCCCGGTGAGCGCCCCTTCGCCGTTCCTCGATCCGCTGCCCGGTGAGCTGACCGGGGGCCGGTCGACCGTCACGTTGAACGAGCACGACGTGCGCGGACTGCTGGAGGCGGCCGGCCTGCCGGTCCCGGCCGGCGCCCTGGCCGCCGACGCGGACCGGGCCGTCGCCATCGCGGCGGAGATCCCGGGCGAGGTGGTGCTCAAGCTCATCGCCCCCGGCCTGGAGCACAAGAGCGACATCGGGGGCGTCGTCGTCGGCGTCAGCGGAGCGGACGAGGTACGGCGCCAGGCCGAGCGGCTGCTCGCGCTCGGCCGCGAACACGGTTCCGCCGTGGACGGTGTCCTCGTCGAACAGCGCGCGCCCGCCGGTATCGAGCTGGTCTGCGGTGTGCGGCGCGACCGGGTGGCGGGCCCCGTGGTGGTGGTCGGCCTCGGCGGCGTGCTCACCGAGATCATCGGTGAGATGGCAGTGCGCGCGGCCCCCCTGACGCGCGGGGACGCGCTCGACGCACTGGAGCAGCTGTTCGCGGGCCGGCTGCTCCACCACCACCGGGGGCTCGGCCCCGCGGCCGCCGAAGCCGTGGCGGACCTGCTCGTACGGCTCGGCGACATCATCGCCGCCACCGACCGCCTCGTCGAACTCGAATGCAATCCGGTCATCGTGTCCGAGGCCGGTGCCCTGATCTGCGACGGCCTCGCCGTCGTCGGCGGGGATCCCGACGACTCTTCAACAGGGAGGTTCCTTCAGTGAGCAGTCCCTTCGACGGCGACCACGCGCGGGCGTTCCGCAGTGAACTGCGGCAGTGGTTCGCGGACAACCTGCCGGCGGGCTGGGGCACCGAGCGCTTCGCCCCGCATGCGGACGAGGACGCCGAGGTGCGCTTCCTGCGCGGATGGCAGCGCACCCTCTACGACGGAGGCTGGGCCGGCATCTCCTGGCCCGCCGAGTACGGCGGCCGCGGCGCGACACTGCTCGAACAGGCGATCTTCGTCGAGGAGCGCGACCGGGTGAAGGCGCCGTTCGACATCGGCATCGTCGGCACGCAGATGGTCGGGCCGATGCTGATCACCTTCGGGACGCAGGAGCAGAAGGACAGGTACCTGCGCCGCATCCTCACCGGCGAGGACCTGTGGTGCCAGGGCTTCTCCGAGCCGGAGGCGGGTTCCGACCTCGCGGGTCTGCGGACCCGCGCCGTCGCCGACGGGGACGGCTGGCGGGTCAGCGGGCAGAAGGTCTGGACGAGCCGCGCGCAGCACGCCGACATGATGATCCTCCTCGCGCGCACCGCGCCGGTCGGGGACGTCCCGCACCGGGGCATCTCCGCCTTCGCGGTGCCGATGGACCGTTCCGGCCTCACCGTCCGCCCGCTCCGCCAGATCAACGGGTCGGCCGAGTTCTGCGAGGTCTTCCTGGACGAGGTGCCGATCGCCGCCGACGCGTTGATCGGCAAGGTGGACGAAGGCTGGAAGGTCGCCATGACCACCCTGTCCTGGGAGCGGTTCGCGACCACCCGCGCCTTCGAGATGCGGCGCCTCGCCGCGCAGCTGTGGACGGCGCTGCCCGAGGAGGCCCGCGCCGACAGCGCCGTCCGGGCGCGGGTCCTCGAACTGCTGGCACAGGCACATGCCGGGGGGCTGAGTTATCAGCGGATGGTGTCGACGGTGACGGCGAAGGGGGAAGTCGGCGTGGACGCCTCGGCGGGGAAGCTGTTCAGCACCGAACTGGGGCAGCGCATCGTCGATGTCGCCTTGAGCGTCCTGCCGCCCCCGGACGTGCTCGGTGAGGTCCGCCCCGGCAATCAGGGGACGACCTCGTGGCCACTGGAATGGGTGAACGGCTTCAAGAACACCATCGCCGCCGGAACCTCCCAGGTGCAGCGCAACATCATCGGCGAACGGGTGCTCGGCCTGCCGAAGGGCGGTGCGCGCCGATGAGCGTGGTGCTGACCGACCTCCAGGAGGAGCTGCGCCGGACGGTGCGCGGCGCGATCGAGGCGCGGCACGGTGCCGCACGCGTGATCGAGCTCGCCGAGGCGGGCGCCGAAGGCGACGACGCGGACGTGTGGAAGGCGTTCTCCGACATCGGCGTGCCGCAGATCGGCACGCCCGACTCCGGCACCGGGCTGCTCGACCTCGGGCTGATGGTGCAGGAGGCCGGCCGCGGGCTGCTCCCCGGGACGCTGCTGGGGCATGCGCTGGGGCAGCGGCTGCTCCTCGCCGCCGACGGAGCCGCCGGGCCGCTCGCCGAGGCCGACGCCGCCGGGCACCGGCTGGCCGCGTCCTGGCGACTCGACCCGGCCGCGGTCACCGTCGAGTCGGACGGGGTCCTGCACGGCAGGGCCGGGGCGGTAGCCGAGGGACGGCAGGCCGACGTTCTCGTCCTGCCGGTCACCGGCCCGGCGGTCGCCTGCGTGGACACCGGCCCGCTCGGCTTCTCGCCCGAACAGGCCGGCGCGATCGACACCGGCCGCGACTGGACGGCCGTCGATCTCGACGGCGTTCCGGCGCGGGTGTACGGACTCGAGCCGGAGAGCTGGCGCCGCGTCCTGCTCGAAGCCGCCGTGCTGCTGTGCTTCGACTCCCTCGGCAGCGCCGAGCGCTGCCTCGACGACGCCGTGCGGTACGCGAAGGAACGGCGCCAGTTCGGTCAGGCGATCGGCGGCTTCCAGGCGGTGAAGCACCTGCTCGTCGACGCCCACGTGGCCGTCGACAACGCCCGCTCGGCCACGTGGCACGCCGCCGCCGCGCTCGACTCCGGCGCGGCCGGCGCCGCGTTCAGCGCCCACGTCGCGAAGGCCGTCACCGACCAGGCGCACGTCCGGACGGCGGCGGTGGGCATTCAGGTGCACGGCGGAACGGGCTTCACCCGCGAGGTCCCGGCGCACCTGCATGCCCGGAGGAGCAGGTACAACGAGCGGCTCGCCGGCACGCCGGCGGAGCACCTCGATGCCATGGCCGACGATCTCCCGATGGTGCTCGGCCAATGGGCCGGCGTGCCGGCCGACCGGACCTGACGGAATAGAGAGGAACAGACGATGTGGCAAGCAGATCGCCTTGAGATCACGGTGCTCGTCGAGAACTGGGTGGACATGCTGCTGCCCGAGCTCGACACGCCCGGCGGGCACTGCGTTTCGCGGTTCGGGCTGGTGGAGCACTTCGACCCGAGGCTGGTCCCTCCGGCGGCGGAGAACGGGCTGAGCCTGCTGGTGACCGCCTACAGCGGCAGACGCGCCACCCGGGTCCTGTTCGACGCCGGGCTCACCGGTACCGTCCTCGCGCACAACCTGCGGTCATTGAGGATCGACCCCACCGAGTTCGACCACCTCGTCGTCAGCCACGGCCATCCGGACCACTTCGGCGGCGTGTACGGCCTGCTCGACGCGATCGAGGCCCCGCTGCCGGTCATCACCCACCCGGACGCGTTCCTCCCCCGCTACGCGGTGATGGGCGACGGACGCGCGGCACCCCAGTACAACCAGGCGTTCCGCGAGGACGACCTGGCCCGTTCGGGCGGGCGCCAGGTGCTGACCCGCGACCCGATGGTCCTCGGCTGGGGGGTCTTCACCACCGGCGAGATCCCGCGCGTCAACGACTTCGAGGGGCCGCCGCAGACCATGGAGACCCACGCCGCCGGCCTGTGGCAGGTGGACGGCGAAGGACGCCGGGTCCCCGACCAGGTGTGGGACGAGCAGGGGCTGGTCATCGACGTCAAGGGAGAGGGCCTGGTCGTCCTGACCGGGTGCGCGCACGCCGGCGTCGTGAACACGATCACCCGGGCGCGCGAGATCGCCGGCGGGGAGAAGCCGATCCGCGCCGTCCTGGGCGGATTCCATCTCGGCTTCCCGACCACGCCGGCGGAGAACGTCCAGAAAACGGTGGACGCCTTCGCCGAACTCGACGTGGCGATGGCCGTGCCGATGCACTGCTCCGGCCTGTCCGCGCACACGGCCCTGTCGACGCAACTGGCGGACCGCTACGTGCAGCCCGCGGTCGGCACGACGTTCCGGTTCGGCGCATGAGCGCGTCGGAACTCGTCCTCCGGGAGACGCTCGGTCCGGTCCGCCGGCTGACCCTCAACCGCCCGGACCGCCGCAACGCCCTTTCCGTGGAGCTTCTGCAGGAGCTGGTGGGCGCGCTGGAGCAGGCCACCGACGATCCGGGCATCTCGGTCATCGTCCTGCGCGGAGAGGGCAAGGGATTCTCCGCGGGCTTCGACCTGAGCGGCGGCTACACCGGCCCGCGGACGATCTGGTCCGACCGCGAGCGGCTGCGCCGGTCGAACCGCGCCCTGGACGAGGTGTTCAACACGCCGCTGCCGGTGATCGCGCAGGTGCACGGCTTCGCCATAGCCGGGGGCGCCGACCTGGCCCTGCACTGCGACTTCCTGGTGTGCGCGCGCGACGCCCGCATCGGCTTCCCGCCGGTGCGCAACCTGGGCGTGCCGCCGACGAACATGTGGCTGTACCGCCTAGGCCCGCAAATGGCCAAGCGGATGCTGCTCACCGGCGACTCGATCACCGGCGCCGAGGCGCACCGACTGGGCCTGGCCATGGAGAGCCACGCGCCCGAGGCGCTCGATGACGCGGTCCTGACGCTCGCGAACCGGATGGCGAAGGTCGGGCGCGAGATGCTGATCGGCAACAAGCACGTGCTGAACCGCGGCATCGACCTGATGGGCCGCGCGACGCTGGCCCGCATCGCCGAAACCGAGGACGCGGTGGCGCACACCGCCCCGCCCGCCCTCGCCTTCCGCGAGCGCGTGGGGGAGATCGGCCTCGCACCCGCGCTACGCGAACGAGATGCCGCCTTCCACCCGGATCCCCCCGGGCTCGTCCCCTGAACCCTTGCTGGCTCCACCAGCCCGAACCGGAGGTGACCGTTGTCGCAGGTACGTCGCTCATGTCTGTCCGTTCCCGCGTCCGACCAGGGAAAGGTCGACAAGGCGGTAGGGCTCCCCGCCGACGAGATCGTCTTCGACTTGGAGGACTCGGTAGTCGCGGACGCGAAGCCCCAGGCCCGTACCGCCTTGGCCGCTCGGCTACCGGGCCTGACACGCGACGGGCGCACCGTGGCGATCCGAGTGAACCCGGTGGGGACCCCGTGGTGCCACCAGGAGATCCTGAGCCTGACGCAGAACGCGGCGCCCACTTCGTTCGTCCTGCCCAAGGTTTCCGGCCCTGGCGACATCGCGTTCCTGGACCGCCTCCTGACCGGGATCGAGGCGGCCGCCGGCTCTGACCGGCACATCGGCATCCAGGCGCTGATCGAGACCCCCGAAGGCCTGCACCGCATCGACGAGATCGCGGCGGCCTCGCCGCGTCTGCGAACCCTGATCCTCGGCTACGCGGACCTGGGCGCCGCCCTGGGCATGTCCTACCGCGACCTGGACCTGTGGCTCCCTGCCCAGCACGCCGTCCTCCTGGCCGCCAGGCGCCACGACCTCCAGGCCATCGACGGCCCCTACCTGGCATACACCGACGACGCAGGCCAGCACGCCGCCAACCAGCGCGCCCGGGACCTCGGTTTCGACGGCAAATGGGCGATCCACCCCCGCCAGCTGGCAGACGTCAACCAGGCGTTCACCCCCACACCCGACGAGGTGGAGCAAGCCATGATGATCCAAGCGGCAATGAAGCACGCCGAACGAGAAGGCGCCGGCGCAGTCGCCCTGAACGGAGAAATGATCGACCCGGCAGTCGCGACCGCGGCCCACCGCCTCCTGGCCCGCCACACCTGGAGCCAAGAGGCCTCCGGCCGCACCGCATCTCTCCCCTGACGTCACCGTTGAGAGTCGGCGTGATCCGTTCGCGGGCTGGGAGCGGGGGCGACGGGGGCGGGAGTCGGGGCGGTGCGGCGGGGAACGGTCAGGACGGCGAGGACGCCCGCGAGGGTGAGTGCGGCCGCCACGTAGACGGCGTTGCGCAGGCCGTCCGAGGTCGCGGTGCGCAGGGCCTCACCGGTCAGGTCGGCGAGCCCGGAGGCGGAGACGCTCACCAGGACGGCCAGGCCCACGCTGGTGCCGATCTGAAGGGCGGTGTTGGCCATGCCTCCGGCGGCGCCCTGGTCCGCGTCGGCCACGCCGGTGCCGGAAGTCCCGAACATGGTCGGGTAGATCGTCCCCATGCCCATGCCGTAGACGACGAGGCCGGCGAGGATCGTCCAGTACGAGCCGTCGGTGCGCATGCCGGCGGCCATCAGCGCTCCGCCGCCGGAGCCGAGCAGCAGGGCGATGGTCAGGGTGGTCCGGGCACCGGCGCGGATGACGAGTCGTTCGGCGACGAAGTTGGCGATGCCGATCACCACCGAGAGGGTCAGGAAGACCAGCCCGCCCCGCAGCGCCGAGTAGCCGAGCACGTCCTGGAAGTACAGGGTGAGGAAGTAGACCAGGTTCTGCATGGTGATGCCGAAGGTGAGGATCATCAGCAGGCCGGCGCGGAGGTTGGGGTTGGCGAACAGCCGCAGCGGCATCAGCGGGTGCCGGGTGCGGGCCTCGATGAGGACGAACGCGGCCAGCAGCGCCGCGGCGAGGACGGCGGACGTGAGGACGGGCGCCGCGGTCCAGCCGGCCTCGGGGCCTTGGGCGATGGCGAAGACGAGGAGGGTCAGCCCGCCCGTGCCGGCCAGGGCGCCGGGGATGTCGAAGCCGCGTCCCCGTTCGCGCGGGCCGTCCGGGGCGAGCAGGGCGAACGCGCCGACCGTGCCCGCCACGACCAGCGGCACGTTCACCATGAACACCGCCTCCCAGCCGAACGCGTGCGTCAGCACACCGCCGAGCAGGGCGCCCAGGCTCAGCCCGCCCGCGCCGGCCATGGCCCACACGGCCAGGGCCCGGACGCGTTCGGGTCCTTCGGTGAACCTGGTGGTGACCAGCGAGAGCGTGGCGGGGAACAGGACGGCGCCGCCGACCCCCTGGAGCGCCCGCGCGGCGATCAGTGTCGCGGACGAGGTCGCCAGGCCGCCCAGCAGCGATGCACCGCCGAACAGGAGCATGCCCAGGACGAACATCCGCCGGCGGCCCAGCAGGTCGGCCGAGCGGCCGCCCAGGAGCAGGAAACCACCGAAGAAGATGGCGTAGGCGCTGACCACCCACTGGGTGGCGTGCCCGGACAGCCCGACCTCGCGCGCGATGTCGGGCAGCGCCACGTACACGATGGTGAAGTCGAGCGAAGTGATCAGGCTGGAGAAGGCCAGCAGGCCGAGGGCCCAGCGTGACCTGGTGCCGGTGGTCGTCTTATCGGGCAGCTTCATCGTGGTCTCCGCAGAAGGCTCAGGTCGGTAGTGCGAGCATGGCGACCGGCGCTTATCAGGCGCTTACTCCGCACTTTCCGTCGGCGGCCGGCCGGCGTAAGCGGGACCGATCTCGGGAAAAAGCGCCCGATAACGTGGGGTCATGCGATTCGGGGTGCTGGGACCGCTGGGGGTGTGGAGGGCGGACGGCGCCCCGGTGGTGGTCCGCGGCGCCATGGTCCGCGCCCTGCTGGCCGTCCTGATCGGGCATGAGGGGCGGCCGGTCCCCGTGGACCGGTTGATCGACGACCTGTGGGGCGACGCGCCGCCCCGCAATCCGTCCGGGGCACTGCAGGTCAAGGTCTCGCAGCTGCGCCGTGCCCTGGACGAGGCCGAGCCCGGCGCCCGGGACCTCGTGTCCTTCCAGGAGGCTCTGGGGTACCGGCTCCGGGTGGACGCCGAAGCCGTCGACGCGAGGCGGTTCGCCGGGCTGCTGACGCGGGCGCGCGAAGCCTCCGACCCCCGGTCACGGGCGGTCCTGCTGACGGAGGCGCTCCAGTTGTGGCGCGGGCCGGCTTACGCCGACTTCGCCGACGCGGAGTTCGCGCGTCCGGCGACGGCGCTCCTGGAGGAGCGGCGGCTCACCGCCCTTGAGGAGCGAGCGGAGGCGTACCTGGAGATCGGCGAGCAGGGCGCGCTCGCCGATGAGCTGGGTGACCTGGTGGAACGCCATCCGCTGCGCGAACGCCTCCGCTCCGCGTACATGCGCGCCCTCTACGGCACCGGACGGCAGAGCGAGGCCCTCGAAACCTACGCCGACCTCCGGACGCGGCTGCGTGAGGAACTGGGCCTGGACCCCGGGCCGGAGATCACCGAACTGCACCGGCGGATCCTTGAGCAGGACCCCGCCCTGGCCACCGCGTCCGGGCCCCCGCCGCAGACGAACCTCCCCGCACAGATCAGCGAGCTGGTCGGACGCGACGAGGCGGTTGCCCAGGTCCAGGCGCTGCTGAAGGCGGCCCGCCTGGTCACCCTCACCGGTCCCGGCGGGGTCGGCAAGACGCGGCTGGCCCTGGAGACCGCCGCGCGCGCCGCCGCGGACCACCCGGACGGCGTGTGGCTCGTCGAACTGGCCGGGCTCGACCGGACGACGAGGGCACCGGGGGGCGATCGGCTCGTGGAGACCGTGATCGCCGCGCTCGGCATTCGCGACGACACCGCCCCCGGCCTGCCGCGTTCCGGGCTGCCCGCCGATCCGGCCGCGCGGCTCGCCGAAGCGCTGCGGACGCGCCGTACGCTGCTCGTCCTGGACAACTGCGAGCATGTGATCGACGAAGTCGCCGCGTTCGGCGAGCGGCTGCTTCGAGCGGCCCCGGAGGTGCGGATCCTCGCCACCGGCCAGGAGCCCCTGCGGCTCGCCGGGGAGTCGGTCTGGCCCGTCCCGCCGCTGCGGACGCCGCACTCACCGGGCGACGGGCCCGCGACCCTCCGGAGGTTCAGCGCCGTCCGGCTGTTCGAGGCGCGTGCGGCGGCCGCCGTCCCGGGGTTCGCGATCGACGCCGCCAACGCCCGCGCGGTCGCCGCGATCTGCCGCCGGCTGGACGGTGTCCCGCTGGCCCTGGAGCTGGCGGCCACCCGCCTGCGCGCACTGGACGTCCACGACCTGGCCGAGCGGCTCGACGACCGGTTCCGGCTGCTGTCCTCGGGCCACCGCGGCACCCCGGCGCGGCAGCGCACCCTCCGCGCGATGATCGACTGGAGCTGGGAGCTGCTGTCCGGGCCCGAACGCCTCGTGCTGCGTCGGCTCGCGGTCTTCTACGAGGGCTGCACGCTGGAGGCGGCGGAGGAAGTCTGCGCGGGCGATGACGTCACGCCCGAGGACGTCCTCGACCTGCTGGCCCGCCTCGTCGACCGCTCTATGGTCGTCCGGGCCGACGGCCCAGGGCGGACCCGCTACCGGCTGCTGGAATCGGTCGCGGCGTACGCCCTGGACCGTCTGGAAGAGGCCGGCGAGACCGAGCGGGTCCGCCTGCGGCACCTGGCCTTCCACACCGAACTGGCCGAACGCGCGGAGCCGCGGCTGCACGGCCCCGAACAGCGGCGCTGGCTGCGGCGCCTGGACGCCGAGCACGCCAACCTGCGCGGCGCGCTCGAGGAGGCCGTGCGGCGGCGCGACGCCGGCCTCGCGCTGCGGCTGGTCAACGCGCTGGCCTGGTACTGGTACCTGCGCGGCAGGATCGGCGAGGGACGGCGCGCGTTCGCGATGGCGCTGGGCATCCATACCGGGGCCCCTGCCGCGACCCGGGCACGGGCCGAGGCCTGGCGGACCGGCCTGGATCTGCTGGGCGAGGGTTCAGCGGACGTCCGCACGCCCGCGGAGGCCATCCCCGACCCGGGGGAGCGCGCCAGAGCGGAGTGGTTTCTCAGCGACGTGCTGCTCGGCGCCGGCGACCTGGGCCTCAGCCGGGACCTGGTCGGGCGGGCGCTGCCGGTGTTCCGGCGGCTCGGTGACCGCTGGGGCACCGCCGCGGCCCTGGCCACCGAGGCCAACCACGCCCTCGTCCGCGGTGACCTCGGCACGCTCGAACGGTCCGGGGAGGAGAGCCTGGCGATCTTCGGGGAGCTGGGAGAACGGTGGGGGCAGGTCCGGGCCATCGACCTGCTCGCCCGGCTCGCGGAGATCAAGGGCGACCGTCGCAGGTCCGCCGTTCTGTGCCGCGACGGGCTCCGGCTGGCCGAGGAGCTCGGGCTGTGGCTCCAGGTCTCGCTGCTCCAGTCCGGACTCGGCCGGATCGCCCTGCTGGCGGGCGACCACGCCGAGTCGGACCGGCGCCACGAGCGGGGCAGGATCCTTGCCGCCGAGCACGGCTACCGCCCCGGCGAGGCCTTCGCCCTCACCGGCCTGGCCCTCACCGCCCGCCGCGCGGGCCGCCTCGACGCCGCCGAGGCCCACATGCGCGACGCCCTCGCCAGGGCACGCGAGGTCCGGTACGCACCGGCCATCGCGCTCGGCCTGGCCGAACTAGGCTTCACCGCCGAGCAACGAGGCGACGCAACCGCGGCCGGGAAGCTCCATCGGGAGGCCCTCACCGTCGCCCAGGACATCGGCGACCCGAGGGCGATCGCGCTCGCCCTCGAAGGCCTGGCGGGCGTGGCGGCCCTGACGGGCACCCCCGCGGAAGCGGCACGACTCCTCGGCGAAGCCGCCGCCCTGCGCGAGTCCGCAGGCGCCCCCCTGCCACCCGAGGAACGCGGAGACGTCGACCGCATCACGACCACGGCACGCTCCGCCCTAGGCGCCGAAGCCTTCACCAGCACCTTCACCGAAGGCCACACCACCTGACCCCGACCACCCCACCGACGCGAGCCGACCCACCCGACTGCCTGTAACTCACCAGTGGCATCCAGCCGAACCGATAAGAAAGCGTCCTCGCGGCCAAGAACATGATCGGCTGGTGGAGGTGGCGCGCCCGGCAGGATTCGAACCCGCGACCGTCGGATTAGAAGTCCGAGGATCTCCGGCGGCTCCGCACCTCGTCTCACCTGCGCGCACTCCCACTCGACTCCGTGCGGTGAGCAAGATCATTCCGTGCATGCTCCGGATCTTGCTCGTGCGGCTGTTGCCTGCCCTGCGGGAGTCTCCACGCCTGACGGGGGCCACAGGTAGATTGGACGTCATGACCGCTCAGCCCGAGGAACCGACCGCGCCGCGCGATCCCGGCGAGGATCCGGCCGCGATCTTCGATGCGCTCCCGTCGGCGCATCGTGCCCAGTTCCGGGCCGAGTATGACGAGGCACTCGACGCGGCCCACGACCTGGCGCGGTTCAAGCAAGTTCAGAGCCTCCTTCGGCAGTGGCGCCTGCGGGCCATCGCCTACGGCCGTCCCGGCTACGAAGAGGCGGTGCAGGACGCCCTACAGGGCAGGGAAGACAGCTTCGTCCGCTACACCCCTCCGGGCTGGGAAGGCAGGGTGTGACGTACCGCTGGGACGGCTTCCACGGACGCGCACTGTACGAGCTGAACGGGCTCCCCAACGAAGTCCGTCACGGCCTCCTACTTGAGCGCCTCCTCGACCTCTTGGAAACGCCGTGGGACTCGGTGCCTGAACGGCCAGGCCAGACAGCCATCAGACACGCCTTCTTCGGTGCGAACGGCGAGGGCATGCTCACGCTGCTGGTCGATGACGATGCTGAGACGCTGCGCATCATCGACATCCTGTGGATGGGGTAGCGGCGTAGCCGCTGTTCTTCCCCCACCTTCCTTCCCCCGAGCCGTCGAGACCTGTACCTAGCGGCGGACGGGTTCTGTCAAGGGTGGCGTAGCCATCACGTAGTGACGCCCGAAGGGCGCCCTTGACAGGTTCCGTCCGCCGCCATCCTCAAGACATCGGGTCGGGGGAGCCCTGTGCCATTCCACGCCAAGTGGCAACGTCCCTATACCGGCGATGGTTCTTCGGCATCGACTCGTGCCAGCTCTGGGCGGTGGCGCGTACCCCGTGGCGGCCGGTCGGAGCGGGGCCGGCGGACGTGTCGCGATGCGCGGCCCGGCGCGGCCGTCCGGTGACCGGCGCCCACGCCGCACGCTCCGGGCGGCCAGGCGCGGGGCCGCGCAGCGGCCTGAGCGCCGCCGCCCCTTGATCCAAAACAGCCCAATTCGGCAAGCAGTGGCCTGCGTCTCTGCGGCTGTCCGTTACTGGTCAAGGCGCTGCCTCTTCACAAGTTCGTGACTGTAAGCGATCCTGGGAGCGAAAGACTGAAATTGTTTTGTAACGGAGGGGTGGCTTTGGGGTCGGATTCAATTGCGATACTGCCACCAAATGGTTCGCGATCACGATACGGTGTCGCTTATGTCCGATCAATCTGCAGCCAGGCCGGTCTGGGTTTTCAGGAAACGTCTCCAGACGAGGATGTTAGCGCAGTCGATGGCTATATCCGTTTCGACATAGCTAATACGAATGTCCAGATTAAATGTTCGTCAGGTTTCAGGATAGCTGGCAGGTCTGCTAGTTTGTCTGTTGAATTTTCCTGGCGCCAACAGTGGAGCAAGTCCGGGGTTCCCGTCTATCTGATTCTGGTGATCCTGGATTGCGAAGAATGTGAAGGTTGGGTTCTGCATAAATCTGACGGTACTTTCCATCGAGCTGCAGCATTTTGGGCACGGGTAGATCGACTTGGCCGAGATCAGACTCGCGTCGACATTCCTAAAGATCAACGCCTTACGATCGATACCATGCAGCAGTGGGAGCTTGAGCTTCGGCAGTGCTTTCTTCCAGAGAGGGGTGGTTTAAGTGCTTGATTCGGAAGAGCTGCCCGTAGTGGAAGATTTGCAGGCCCACATGTCAGAATCCGGGTGGCGAGATAACGGCTCCGGACCTGCTGGGAGCCTGTGGACCAAAGGGGACTCCACTATAGCGGTTCCTCTGGAGGGATCTCTTAGCGCTGATCTGATTTACAGTGCTATCGAGCGTTTGGCTGCACATGAACAACTGGAAGTCAAGAAGCTAGCGGACATGATCAGGTACCGGAGAGTTGATAGAACTGAACTTAAGGCTGTCAATGGTCAAGAAACGTCCGACTCTATACCGCTCGATGCCGCTGCGGCTATTGTTAAAGAGGCCAGGAGAATGCTTCGCGCGAGCGGAACCACGGCACTGCATGAGCGTGGTGATCTGAAAGGCAACTTTTCTCATCAGGGCGACGAGGTGGTGCACCGTACTCGGATGGCTCACACCCTTAAGGGATCCTTCATTATTCCGATTTTAGTGCCACTTTCGGAAGTGTCGGAACCTGAATCGGATCAATCTGCAGTAATCGACATACACCGGGCTGCTCCTGAGCCGTTTGAGCGAAGGGTAACAAGAACGTTTGCGCAGGCTATGCAGGCCGTTCAAGATGAGATAATCCAACCAGCGAGAGAGCCGACCATTCGAACACTTCACGCCGTTGTGGAGCGCGGCGTCAGTAGGGAGTTCTGCCTCGGGCTGTCTAACGTTTTAGCCCAGAGGTCCGTTGGTGAATTTGGTGCAACATTCAATTGGGCAACTACATATCGGCCTCCTGCAACAATGCCCGACTCTATTGCAATCGATTCCGGCGGCGTGGAACTTGTGCAATTGGCTGCGGAGAAACTTCGCGTAAACCCAATTGAACCCAAACAGACTTTTTCTGGAACAATTGTTGAGTTGCGTCATGTTCCAGATGAGCCGGAAGGTTACGTCACCATTTCAACAGTGAGGAATGGGCGGTCTTGCGAAATTCGCGTTACACTTCCCGCTGAGCGATATGATGAAACGCTTGCGTGGCATAGATCCAAGCGGGTTATAATTGTTGAAGGTGAGGTGCGGCGATCGGCTCGCCGGTTGATCATCGACTCGCCGGTTCGGTGTCGACCTATCGATGAGGTAGTTCTTCCAGGTACGTAAGTTCCGTCCTACGTCATCATTTGATCATGCGCATTTGCATGGCTGCTTGGGGCTCGGAAGGTATGGCTCTTCAGCAGCGGCCGACGAGAGGGGCACGTCCCACAAGGTGCCAGTCCCAAAGGCGTTCAGGGCCCTGTTGTGCAACGAGGATCACGGCATTGATAGTGAACTCGCTGGTTGGAAGTTCTCGGCCTAGTGCGGAGATGAGTGGTTCGGCCGGTTGTTCGGTCTCGCTATAAGCGAGGGTCATGTGTGGTATCCACTGGGTGGGTCCCTCGGTGTGCCCTTCGCGTCCGACTGCCTTGAGTGTGGCCGTCTGGATGGCGCTGCGGATTTGCTTCAAGGGGCCGGCGGGCTGGACTTCTGCGGCGATCGCCTCGGGGTGGTAAAAAATTCGGTTAAGCGTTACGTCGACGGGTGGGAGTTCGGCGAGTAGCTCGGATGCGGCGGCGAGCATGTCTTGCTGTTGCTCGGTGGTGATCTCGTTGGTCGGGCCGACCACGAGTGTGGTGATGTGGAGCCATTCAAGTGGGGGCAGGTGTAGGCCCGGGAAGTCGGCGAGTCGCTTTCGAGCGGTCTGGGCGGCGTTCCGTGCTTCGGGCTGGTCGCCAAGGAGGATGTGCCAGTAGATCGTGCCCTGGCCCGGACTGGGTTCTTCGCGGTTCTGCCAACGGTTGATCATCTGTGTGGGCAGAGGGCTCATGAACTCTCCAGGTCGGGATCGTCGGTCAAGGCAGCGGTGTTGAAGTCGCGGATCTGCTTTCGGAGCTGGATCGCGAGAGGGTTGTCTCGGTATTGGGGACGGCTGAGATGGCGATCCAGGTCGGCCAGATAGCGTGTGACTGTCGTCAGGCGCATTCCGGGGTCCAGCGTCAGCAGCTCGGCGAGTTGTTCGGCGGTTCCTTCAAGGTCGCCCTTGAGTACATGCGCCACTCCGGTACCGACGCGGATCTGAGCCCAGATCGCCGGCGCGACCGGTGCTCCGTTCGCCCATGCGGTGTCAGCCATCTCGGCGGCTCGTAGCGCTCCGTCGGGATCGCCTGTCCGGTTGGCCACGGACAAGGCGAAAAGGGCCTGGCGCTCATCGGGGAAGGACCAGACAGACAGATCCGTGGTTCCGTTGCGGATGGTCTCGGCGGACTGCTCGGCGCGGGTGACCGCTTCGCGTGCCCTGCTCTTGTCTCCGACGATGGCGGCGGCGTTCGCCTCGTACCACGCGAGTTGCGTCTTCATCGGCGTGTGCGGACTGGTCTCGAAGCCCTGTCGGGACAGGTCGGCGGCTTCGATAAGCCGGTTCTGCCAGCGGGCCGTTTTGGCTTGGGCGTACCAGGCGTACGACTCGTTGGCGCCAGCCTCCCGGGCGAGCATGAGGGCGATGGTGCCGTACTGCTCGGCGTGCGCGTCCTGGTCGACGTCACCGAAGATCACGGCTGCGTGTGCGAGTAGATCGGCGTTGATGCGTAGTAGCTCGCGGGTGTGGCGGGGCCGGGGGCGGCGGTCCTCCAGGAGGCCCTGTGCGCGGCGATGAAGGTGCAACACCTGGGGCAGGAGCCGTTTCGCTGGCACCTGCGTATGCGCGGCGGCCAGGGACGAGGTTGATCGTGCAAGACCTTCGATCGTCTCGTCGGTGGTGTCGCTGGCGGTGAGCCATCGGGTCAGACGGGAGATGTCATCGGCGGCCGCCAGCTCTCCCGCGCTGGACGGGTCGGCCTTGGGGCCCGCAGGGTCAGCGGGCGGCGCGTTGGCGGGTGACCGCGGGTGGGGGACGGAGACGGCTGACGTGGTGCGGCGCCGTCGTGGTGCCAGGCCCAGTGTCATGCGGGCGGTGTCGGGCATCTGGAGGCCGTCGGCGATGCGCTCGAAGACTTCCAGGGTGAGGATCTGGCGGCCGCCCTTCTTCATGGTCTCGCTGACCTTGCCCTGGGTCATGCCGCATGCGATCGCTATCTGGGTCTGGCTGGCGCCTGTGTACTGGCGCACCAGGTGGAAGACGGTCCGGATGTCGCGGGAGGTCAGGGCCTGGGTCATCTGCGGGCGTTGCCACAGTGATTCGGGGATGACGATCGGGTCTGACGCCCGTCCCGACATCGGGTCTCCCTCCGCGTGACTCGTCATCGCTGAGCGTATATCCCGTCGTGGGATACCGCCTGGGAATGGGGGCCGGACCGAAATTCCTCGATCGTGGTCGCCATGACGCAGCAGCAAGGAACAGGCGACACCGGCTGCCGGTCCTGCAGCGGCCGGGGGTGGAAGTTCGTCCATCCTCGTCGGGCGGTGCTGGTGGGTGTGCCGGGTGGTTCGGGTCCGGTGGTGGTGCGGGTGCGGTGTGGTTGGTGCGCTCCGGCTCGTGGGGTGCGTGCGGCGTAACGGGCTGCGGGGCCGGTGGGTGTTGCGGCGGCATGGCGCGGCCTGATCCCCGTCAGGTGGCTGCGCGTTCGGGGTTGGTGGGTCTCCTCCGATGGTCGTCGCCCTGCCGGTCCCGCTTTCTCTTTCCTGGGAGTGGAGTGGTGGTCGTGGGTCGTGTGGTGGCTCGGGTGGCGTTGGGTGAGTC
>NZ_SMKB01000449.1:0-2062 GCF_004348575.1 Actinomadura sp. 7K534 | reverse complement strand
CCTCGGCGACCGCCCGCCAGTCCCCGGGGCCGAGCACCGCCTCCGCCAGCGGCACCGCGCTCATCTCCTCGTGCCGCAGGTGCGCCTCCACCGCCTCGCGCAGCTCCCCCACCGCCGCGGCCAGATCACCCGTCCGCCCGGCTCCGTCCCGCCCGCCGGTGGCGCGGATCGCGGCGTCGACCCGCCCGGCCAGCGGCCCGATCCGCGCGTGCTCGGCGTGCATCTGCGCCAGCACGGCCCGCCCGGCGGGGCCGCCGTCCGCCCGCGCCGCCCGCGGCCACAGCACCGCGTCCTCCAGGTCGTGGTGCAGCCGGATCTGCTCCTTGAGGTTGTCCCAGCCCGCGCGCACGTGCGGACGCCCGACCTTGCCCGCCGCCGCTGCCGCCGCGAGCCGGTCCAGGTCCCGGCGGAACGCGTCATGCGGGGCGTGGACGAGGGTGTGGCAGATCACCTCGCGCGGCCGCGTCGCGAATGCTCCCATGCCGATAAGACCTCCCCGCCGGGGCCGATGTGACATCGCGGGCGCCGCGGGAGACGCATCTCACCCCGCCGGGCGACCTCGGACGGGCGACCTGTGCATTGTGCGGACACCCCAACGTATGTATTGTGCACAGGTTCCCGTCGCCGAGCGCCGGACCGAGCCGCAGACTGAGGAGAACCGCGTGAAACAGGCCGAGCCCGCCGTCCGCCCGGGCGCGATCGTCGGAGTGCTGGCGGCCGCCGGCATCGTCGCGGCGCTCATGCAGACGCTGGTGGTGCCGTTCGTCGGGGAGATGCCGCGCCTGCTGGACACCAGCGCCTCCAACGCCTCCTGGGTGGTCACGGTCACGCTGCTGGCGGGCGCGGTGTCCATCCCGGTGACCGGGCGGCTCGGCGACCTGCACGGCAAGCGCGCCGTCCTGCTGGCCTGCGCGGTGCCGCTGACCGCCGGGTCGCTGGTGTGCGCGCTCACCGACACGGTCATCCCGATGATCATCGGGCGCGGGCTGCAGGGCGTCGGGATGGGCCTGATCCCGCTCGGCATCAGCGTCCTGCGCGAGCTGCTGCCGCCCGAACGGCTCGGCTCGGCGATCGCGCTGATCAGCGCCTCCCTCGGCATCGGCGGCGCCCTCGGCCTGCCCATCGCGGCCGCCGTCGCCGAGCACACCAGCTGGCGCGCCCTGTTCTGGGGCTCGGCCGTGCTCAGCGCACTGATCGGCGTGCTGATCTGGCGGCTGGTGCCGCCCACTCCCCCGCAGGCCGAGGGACGCCTGGACGTCGTAGGCGCGCTCGGCCTGGGCACCGGGCTGGTCTGCATGCTGCTGGGCTTCTCCAAGGGCTCGGACTGGGGCTGGGCCAGCGCCCCCACCCTCGGCCTGCTCACCGCCGCCGCGGTCGTCCTGCCGGCCTGGGCGTGGTGGGAACTGCGGTCGGCCGATCCGCTGGTCGACCTGCGCGTCACCGCGCGGCGCCAGGTCCTGTTCACCAACCTGGCCTCGATCCTGGTCGGCTGCGCCATGTACGCGCAGGCGCTGATCGTGGTGCAGCTGCTGCAGCTGCCCGAGGCCACCGGGTACGGCCTCGGGCAGTCGATGCTGGCCGCCGGGCTGTGGCTGGCGCCGGCCGGGCTGATGATGATGGCGGTCTCGCCGCTGGGCGCCAAGCTGTCGGCCGCCGCCGGGCCCAAGGTCACCCTCGGCGCCGGCAGCCTCGTCATCGCCCTCGGCTACGGTTCCTCGGTGCCGCTGATGGGCTCGACGTGGGGGCTGCTGGTCGTCACCGTCGTCTGCAACGCCGGCGTCGGGCTCGCCTACGGCGCGATGCCCGCCCTGATCATGAGCGCGGTGCCGGCCTCGGAGACCGCGTCGGCCAACGGGTTCAACACCCTGATGCGCTCGGTCGGCACGACCGTGTCGGCCGCCGTCGTCGGGGTCGTCCTGGCCCAGATGACCACCACCATGGGCGGACGGGTCCTGCCGTCCGAGGCCGGGTTCCGCACCAGCATGCTGTTCGGCTGCGGCGTCGCGCTGCTGGCCGCGGCGGTCACCCTGGCCATCCCCGGGCGCGCCCCCCGGCCCCGGGC
>NZ_SMKB01000448.1:0-2100 GCF_004348575.1 Actinomadura sp. 7K534 | reverse complement strand
GCCGGACGCCTGGGGGGTGTTGGCGGGGGCCTGGGCGCCGAGGTGGCGGTCCATGACCTCGCCGATGGCGCGAGCCAGGTCGCGGGGGTCGTCGGAGAGGCGGTACTCGGTGAACGCCTCCGCCAGCATCTCGTGCGGGTCGCCGGAGCCGTACTCCGACAGCCCGTCCGCGACCCGCTGCTGCGTGGCGGGGTCGTGCGGCTGCGTCGCGTCGTACGGGATGCCCAGGGCGTTGGACACGGCCTGGTTCAGGTCGGCGAGCATCCGCGGGTCGTTCAGGAGCTGCTCGCCGAGGTGGTGCCCGAACTCGTGCGTGAAGACGCCTTCCGTCGAGCCGCCGCCGGGCACGGTGAACCCGGTCTGCTCCTCGCTCGCGCCGTCCTGTGCGCGCTGCGCGTTGTCGGAGAAGGCGTCGTCGTTGATGTAGATGCCCGGGTCGTTTGCACCGGGCGTGGCGTAGGCGAGGACGTCCTCGTTGCCGGGCCCGAGGGACTGGGCGAAGTCCTCGGAGCCGATGTGGGACAGGCCCCGCATCGTCTCGGGATAGTCGGCGGCGAGCTGCCGGATGGCGTTGTTGATCTCCCGCGCGGCGGCAGGGTCTAGCGGGCTCGACGAGAAGTCGACGGTGGGCGCGTCATTGCCGAACTGGCTGAGGGCGTCCCGCGCCTGCTGCTCGGCGTCCGCGAGCTGCTGCGCCCGGTCGGGCCCGGCGGCGCCGTCGGACCCGTCACCCGGTGTGGTGCCGTCCGACTCCTTGTTGCGCGGCGGGTCCCCCTCCTGCGGGGAGGCGTCGTCCTGCCGTGGCGCCGGCTCGTTGCGGATGACGCCGTTGTCATCGACGTTCTCGATCGGCGGCGGGTTGGGACGTCCGCCGGGGTCGTCGCCGCGCGCGGGCCGCGACTCCGGGCCGGACGACGGCGCCGGCCCGGGGTTGCCCGTGCCGGGTGCCGGCGGTGCGGGTGAACTCGCCGGGGACGAGGGCCTCGGGGCGCCACCGCCGGACGCACCGCCGGACGGTGCGGGCGCGCCGCCCGGGGACGCCGTTCCCGCCGGGCCGCCCATCCCCATCGGCATGGGCGCGACGAAGGCGGACGGTCCGCCGGAGCCGCCCTGCTCCGGCGGCTGCATGGCGTCCTGCGTCGCGGGGTTCCCGTCCGGGCTGCGCGGATTCGGGTCGGCGGCGGTCTCGGCGGTCTCGCCGCCGGGCGCGGAGTCGCGGTCGGTGCCCGGGTCGCTCCCCGAGTCGGCCGCGGGGTCCCCGGGCGGGGCGCTCTCGGTGCCGGTGCCGGGGGAGGACGAGTCGCCGTCGCGGGTGGGCGAGCCTCCGCCGCTCTCGTTCCCCGGCGTGGGTGAGCCGGTGCCGGTCGTGGACGCGGGCGCGGGGGAGCTTTCGGGCGGCCGCGAGCCGCTTCCGTCGCCGGACGTCTGTGCGCCGCCCGGAGCCTGTGCGGTGTTCGCCGGCGTGCCGCCGTCGGGCGTCCCCGGAGCGGGGGACCCGGCGGGGGGCTGAGGCGCGCCGCCGTTGCCCGGTGCGGTGCTTCCGTCGCCGGGGGTCGGTGCGCCGCCCGGGGGAGGCGTCCCGGCGCCAGGTGAGTGCACCGCGCCGCGGGTGGATGAGGAACCGCCGGACGAGCCGTCGCCGGACGTGGAGCCGCCCCGGGACCCCGGACCGCTCCCCGGCGAGGGCGAGGACGACGAAGAAGATGACGGGGAGGAAGATGACGTGCCGGGAGACGAGCCGCCACCGGCAGGCGCCGGGCCGCCGCCCGCCGCCGGTGCGCCGCCGCCCACCGGGGCCGCGCCACCGCCGACGACGCCTCCGCCCCCGGGAGCGGCGCCGCCGCCGGACGGGCCGGTGCCGCCGCCGAAGGAGCCGGAACCGGACGGGCTCGCGACCGAGCCGGCGCCGCCGGGGCCGGACGGGTTGCCGCCCAGACTCCCCCCGGCGGGGGATCCGCCATCGGGAGCCGATGAGGCCAGCGAAGATCCGCCGCCTCCGCCGCCGGTGTCGCCCAGCAGCGTGGCGATCCGGTTGCCGCCTCCACCGCCGGAGGATCCGCCGCCGCCGGAATCACCGCCGCCGGAGTAGCCGCCCCCGCC
>NZ_SMKB01000447.1:0-2101 GCF_004348575.1 Actinomadura sp. 7K534 | reverse complement strand
AACCCGAACGGCCACTCTCACCACCCACACCACACTCCCAGCGCCACCGCGAACGCCGCACTCCGCACGGACTCCGTCCTAGCCGCGTTCAGGGCACTTACGCGGAGGCTGCTCTCACGCAGGCGCCATGCCCAACGCAGGACGCAGCGCCATGCCCACCGCAGGACGCGCTCACTGGGAGGCCGTACCCGCCGTAAAGGCCGCGCTCGTGGGACCGGGGCGCTTAAGCGAGTGCCGTACTCACATGGAGATTGTCGTTAGGCGACTTGATCGCCAGGGCGGGCGGCGGCTGATCGACCGTTCCGGGTGCGGTGCCGGAGGCTCTTACCTGGGGCGGCGCGCGTGCTTGCGCTTTGGCTTGGGGCCGGGCTTGGCGATGTTGACGTTCACCCCGCTGGCGCCCGCTGGGCGGCGGCCGGACCGTGCTTGGGCCGACGTCGATGCGCGGGACGTCGTGCCGCCCGAGCGCGGGCGCTTGGAACCCTTGGCCTTGGGGTCGACCAGCGCCAGGACCGGGGCCGTCTTGGCGAGGGCCTCGGCTCGGGCGATCTGCTCGCGGGCGGTCTTGACGCGCTTACGGCCGGTTCCGCTGCGGGCGAGTCGGGCGGCCATGCCGTTGCTGCTCGTCCCCGCCTGAGCAAAGCGCAGCCGTCGCGTCCAGGTGCCGAGGTGCCCGGCGACGATCAGGAGGACCAGGGCGATGCCCACGCTCTTCCCCCACTGGAGCCGGTCGGTGGCCGCGATGTTCTGGGCCTTCGGCGAGTCGGTGGCGATCTGCGGTGCGGGGTAGGTGAGCCCGGGCGTCGCGCCTTCCGGTTGGACGGACGGGAGGGTCACCGGCGACTGGTTGTTGAACGGCGTCAGCGGGGTCCCGGCGCTCGGCACCTCGCCCTCCGCCGTGGGAAGGGAAGGCGCCGAGCCACGGGGGAGGGACGCGGAACCGCCGCTGAGCATGGCGCTCGCGGTGGCGGCGGACGAGGCCAGCGATCCGCCCGTCCCGGTGGCGCGCTGCGCCCGGACGCCCACGGAGACCACGCCGCTCGACTTGGTCACCGCGAGGGAGGCGGAGCAACTCGTCCCCTGGCACAGCGAGTTCACGGAGCCGGACCTGGACTGAACCCCCGAGCCCGAGAGCGCGTAGCCGCTGAGGTCGTCCTCCAGGCCGCGGTTCCACTTCACGACGAGCTTCTTGCCGGACACCTGGGCGGACACACCGGTCGGCGCGGCCGGCGCGATGCGCACGGTGACCGTGTTGGTGTCGTAGATGTGCCCGGTCTGCTTGCCCTTCAGGTAGATCTTGTAGCGGCCGTTCTGCCGGATCGGGAAGGTCCCGGACAGGTCACCGGCAAGGCCCCGCTCCTGGAGGAACGTGTTCCCGATCCCCGGGCCGTCGACCCAGAGCTGCATGGTGAGCGCGAAGTCGAAGTGGGCCTTGGCGGTCAGCGCGGAACCGCTCGTGATGACCGCACCGTTCGCGGGAGAGGTGATGCCCGTGGCGGCGGCCTGCGCGGGGAGTGCACCGAGCACCGGGAAACCCATCGCAAGCGGGGCCGCGATCGCGACTGCACCGATCCTGCGAATGATGGTCACGGCCTCAATCCCTTCGACAACGTCCTGCTCGTCTCATCCCGCCGAGGGCCTCGCGGGGCACACGCACCGTGGCAGTAACTACACACTTACGTGCAGGGTAACGCACCACCGGGTAGCAGAAGTCACAGGAAGATGACAAAGAGGCGAGTGTTCCATCCCCTGCGCACCTCCCGACCTATTGACACACGGTGCAACGAGCCGTGCCGCGCCAGATTACGCCCTCTTGCCCCACAGGGCCAGCCCTTGCCCGGGATAGCACCTTTACGGCTCCCATCCCCATAGGCACCACGACGTCCACCCTTACCGAAACCTCCACCTCGTCCCCCCGCACCTCACACCGAGTCAACCGCGCCCCGGACTCGACCGCGATCCTTCCCGCGCCAGCGCATGCGCCGCCGGCGCCCTCCGCCACCCGAGCGGCACCGGCCAACGCCGCCAGGTCGGCCGCCGCGTCCGCCCGATGGCGAGCCCCGCGCACCCCGCCCACCGCCACGGCCGCGATCGCCACCAC
>NZ_SMKB01000446.1:0-2112 GCF_004348575.1 Actinomadura sp. 7K534 | reverse complement strand
ACAGGGACGTCGTCCGGGGGCGGAGTCTCCTTGGGACGGCGCGGAGGCGGCGGCGCGGGGAGCGTCTTCTCCTCGGGCTGCGGGTTCTTGTTGGGGAAGATCATCTCGCAGACTTCGAGGTACAGCTGCTCGGGGTAGGGCAGGTAGTCCACGTTGGTGAGTGCCTGGTCCTGGCCGGCGGACTCCAGGATGAACTCCCCGTAGCCGAGCATCCGGCCCGCGATCGTCCGCTTGAAGCTCATGTCGGTGACCTTGGCCAGCGGCATCATCGCGACCTTGCGGGTGATGAGCCCGGTGGTCAGCAGCATCCGCTGGTTGGTGATGACGAAGTAGTCGACGGACCATTCCGCGACCCGCCACACGAACCACGCCAGCAGGATCAGCCAGCCCCACCAGATCCAGCTGATCACCGCGCCCGCGTCGCTCGCGACGGTGTTGCTCAGCACCCCCGCGATGATCAGGCCGCCGAGGACGAGGCCGACCGGGACCATCAGCACGGCCGGATGCCGCCGCACCGTGATCACCTGGTTCTCGTGCGGCAGCAGGTACTTGTTCACCGAGGCCGGCGCGGAGTCGCCGGGAGTGACGAGCCTCATGCGAGCGCGTTGACGAAGGTGGCCAGGGAACCGGCGGCGGAGGCGATGCCGCTCGCGGCCGACTCCACCGACTGCGCCGCGCCGTCCGGCTGGTTGATCACGTAGAACGCCACGAAGGCCACTGCGGCCCACGTCATGTACTTCTTGGCGGGCACGGCAGCCTCCCGGAGCGTTGACCCACGGACCCCGGGTTCAGTTTCGCACAGCCCGAACGACCGTCAAAGCAAGGGCTATGGCGCGTTGTCGAGCGACGAACGTCGCGCCTTGCGGCGCTTCTCGGCGGCGACCGTGGCGAGCACCTCCAGATGCCTGCGCGCGATCCGTTCGACGAGGTCGGGCGGTGCCGCCCCGGTGACCTCCTCGGCCCCGTGCCACGCGGCGGAGACGCACCGGTCCACCGTGTCGGCGGGGTGCACTCCCTCGAACTCCTCGGCGAGCCGCTCGCCGATCGCCGTGTAGCGCGGCGGGCCGCCGTCCCCTGGGTGAGCCATGACATGTCCTCGATCGAGCTTGCTCGCACCGCCCGGTCCGTAACGGTCCCCTGTGCCGGGACGGTGGAGGGGAACGCGCAAGGCGCTCCGTAGCGCTCTCGTACCCTCAGGCGGAGGGAACGAACATCGCAGGTCAGGTCGGCGGCGGCCGGGAGGCCCCGGTCAGACGACCCCGTAGAGGCGGTCTCCGGCGTCGCCGAGGCCCGGCATGATGAAGCCCTGCTCGTTGAGGTGGGAGTCGATCGCGGCCGTCACGACCCGGACCGGCGCCGAGGTGTCGGCGAACGACTGCTCCAGCAGCTTCAGCCCCTCGGGGGCGGCGAGCAGGCAGATGGCGGTGACGCCGTCGGCGCCGCGGTCGAACAGCAACTGGATCGCGGCGGCGAGCGTCCCGCCGGTCGCGAGCATCGGGTCGAGGACGTAGCACTGCCGGCCGGACAGGTCGTCCGGCAGCCGCGTCGCGTACGTCTGGGCCTGCAGCGTCCCCTCGTCGCGGATCATCCCGAGGAAGCCGACCTCGGCGGTGGGCAGCAGCCGCGTCATGCCGTCGAGCATCCCCAGCCCGGCGCGCAGGATCGGGACGACGAGCGGCTTCGGGCTCGCCAGCTGGACGCCGCGCGTCGGGACGAGGGGGGTCTCGACGGTGGCCTCGGTGACCCGCACGTCCCGGGTGGCCTCGTAGGCCAGCAGGGTGACCAGTTCGTCGGCCAGCCGGCGGAACGTGGGGGAATCGGTGCGGACGTCCCGCAGCGTGGTGAGCTTGTGCGCGACGAGGGGGTGGTCGACGGCGAGGGTCTGCATGCGCTCACCGTAGCCCACCGGCCGTGATCGGCCGGACGGCGCCGAAACAGGATAGGACGCCGCTGAGCTGGGCAGTATGGCGGTATGAACAGGCAGAGCGATCAGCAGCCGGAAGGTCCGGCGCGGGCCCGGGAGTCCGTGCCCGACCCACCTGGGCCCGCGGCGCCGCCGGGCGGGTCCGGGTCGCCTCCGGACGAAGCCGCGGCGCCGCGCCCCGGGCCCCC
>NZ_SMKB01000445.1:0-2121 GCF_004348575.1 Actinomadura sp. 7K534 | reverse complement strand
CCACCCGCCTCTCCCCCTCGCCCCCGCACGGTCCTCATGAAACCTGACTTGGCTCACGTTCGGGGTGCGTGGCTGAGCCCGGTGCGCTGAACTGGGCCTTCGTCTCTAGTCGCGGCGAAAAGTGCGCACTAACGAGCCGGGGTTTTTAGGGTGTGGGCGTGCCGTATGTGCGGACGGTGAAGACGGCGTCGGGCGCCCGGGCGGTGCAGATCGTGTACTCCTCGCGGCGTGGACCGCGGGAGATCGAACACATCGGGTCGGCGCGTGACGACGTCGAGCTGGAGCTGCTGAAGGCGGTAGCTCGGCAGCGGATCGCTGCAGGCCAGGGTGAGCTCGACCTCGGTCTGGACGACGGGCCGCAGACGGGTGGTCCGCTGCCGATCACCCGGTCACGGATGGGCCACCTGTGGGACGCGTTGTCGCGGGCGTACGACGTGCTGGGGTTTGATGAGGCCGCCGGAGACGAGGTGTTCCGGCAGTTGGTGCTGGCACGGATCATCGAGCCTGCCAGCAAGCAGGACAGCCTGCGCGTCCTTGAGGAGGTGGGTGTCGATCCGGTCTAGCCTCCCGCTTTCATGGCGGGTTGATTCCGGCTGGTCGTTGACATGAGAAAAGTGCTCCTGAACTGGGAGGATAGGGCTTGCTGAAGGTCCTGTCCGCACCAAGTTCTGGAGCACTTTCCAAGTGAAGACTACCGGCCGCAAGGCCAAGATCGTGGTGTCCGGGGACGGTGCGGGGATCGCCTCCCAGGCGGGTGGCCTGCTGCTGATCGAGGCCCTGCGGGCGACAGGCCTGGACCAGGGCTTGCCGCGGGCGCTGTCGCGGTGGCGGGCATCGCGGGCGATGCACGATCCGGGGAAGATCGTGACGGATCTGGCCGTGACGCTGGCACTGGGCGGAGACTGCCTGGCCGACATAGCGGTGCTGCGGTCCTCACCGGAGTTGTTCGGGCCGGTGGCCTCCGATCCGACAGTGTCGCGGCTGGTCACCACCCTGGCCGAAGCCGGGCCGGCGGCGTTGCGGGCGATCCGCACAGCGCGGGCGCAGGCACGCCAGCGGGCCTGGGCGCTGGCCGGGCCCGGTGCTCCGGGCGCCGGCGGCGGGCTGATCCCGGTGGACCTGGACGCAACCATCGTGCTCGCCCATTCCGACAAGGACCAGGCCGCCCCGACCTGGAAGCGCACCTTCGGCCATCACCCGATGACCGCGTTCATCGACCACGGCCCCGGCGGGACCGGTGAGGCCGCCGCGCTGGTGCTGCGGCCGGGCAACGCCGGGTCCAACACCGCCGCCGACCACATCACCGCAGGACGCCTGGCCCTCAACCAGATCCCGACCCGCCTGCACAAACAGGTCATCATCCGGACCGATTCGGGTGGCGGCACCCACGAGTTCCTGGACTGGGTCACCGCCCGCCGCGTCAAGTACTCGATCGGGTTCAACCTCACCGACGACATCTGCACCGCGATCCTCGCCCTGCCCGAACACGTGTGGCAGTGCGCCTACGACGCCGACCGGCAGCCCCGCCCCGGCGCGTGGGTGGCCGAGCTGACCGGGATGCTGGACCTGTCGTCCTGGCCCAAGGGCATGCGGGTCATCGTCCGCCGCGAACGCCCCCACCCCGGCGCGCAACTGCGGTTCACCGACATCGACGGGCACCGCTTCACGTGTTTCGTCACCGGAACCCGGCCCGGCGGCAAGTACGGGCAACTCGCCGACCTGGAGCTGCGCCACCGCCGCCGGGCCCGCTGCGAGGACCGCATCCGCTGCGCCAAGGACACCGGCCTGCGCAACCTGCCCCTGCACGGCGCCGCCGCCAACCAGATCTGGCTGGAGATCGTCGCGCTGGCCTCGGAACTGACCGCCTGGACCCAGATGCTCGCCCTGACCGGCCACCCGGCCCGCACCTGGGAACCCAAACGCCTACGGCTGCGGATCTTCTCCGCCGCCGGACGTCTGGCCCGTGGAGGCAGGCGGCTCCGGCTCCGGCTGAGCAACCGCTGGCCCTGGACCGACCTGATCACCACCGCGATCACCCGGCTGCAAACGCTGCCCGCACCCTGACCAGGAACAAGCCGCCCCACCAACCCCGGAAAGGAGCCCCCAGGGCCCGTGGAACCC
>NZ_SMKB01000444.1:0-2140 GCF_004348575.1 Actinomadura sp. 7K534 | reverse complement strand
GGGGACGATGGTGTGCGGGGTGGCCGGGCATGTAAGTGCTCGTTTCGTCGGGTTGCAGGTGTTGAGCCCTGGGCGTGGAGTCAGGTTTGCGTTGTCGATTTCCGCTGGGGCGGAGGGGCGAGTCCGTCGCGGAGTTGGGTGATGGTGATGCCGCTCCACGAGCTCAGGGCGTCGAGGAGCTTATGGGCGTCGTGTTGTAGGGCACGGCGGGTTGGTTCGGCTGTGGATGGGAGCCGGGCCGCGATGCTGGTGTAGGTCTGGGCGGCCTGGTTGGCGTGGGTGACTGTGCCCAGGTCGGTGGCTGTGGGCGGGAACGGTGGCGCTGGTGCGAGGTGCGTGGCCGCTTCGGCGTAGACGAACGGGACCCCTGGCACGTCGATGAGGAAGTGTGTCTGGTCGTCTGGGGCGAGGTTCTTCCAGCCGATGATGGTGCCGCAGCGGCCGGATTGCCGGGTGAGTCGTACCTGGTCGCCGAGTGTGTAGGTGGGCTGGTCGGCGTTCTCTTCGGCGTGGATTGCGCGGCCGGCGCTGACGGCGTTGGAGAAGGCGATGCCGTAGTGGTTGGCGTAGTGCTCCAGGTCGCAGATCAGGGCCGCTAGGAGCGCTTCAGTGTGGATCCTGTCGTGTTGCAGCAGTGAGGGTTCTCCGGAGAAGGCGACCTGTTCGTACGCCCTTAGGGCGTGAGCGGCGCGGGTGACCGGCCTGGTGGTGGCATGTTTCATGGGCCGCTTACCTCAGTGCGGCGTGGACGTGGCCGGCGTGGTGGACGGCTTTGAGGCAGGCCACTCGGTCGGCGGGGTCGGTGGTTTTGGAGGCGACGTTGAGGATGGCTTCGGTGACCTCCAGCACGAGGGTGGCGATGGCGGTGGCGAGTTCTTCGGTCTCGGTGTTGGGCATGGGGGCTTGGGGCCAGGCGAGGGTGGGTGCTTCGGTGAGGGCCCACCAGGCGTCGGTGGCTTCGGTGAGCGCGGTTTGGCAGGCGTCCTCGGGGGCGTTCTGGGCTAGGACGGTGGTGGCGTCGCCGATCAGTTCCAGTCCCATGAAGGCGGCTGCGAGGAGCGCGGGGAGTGAGTCGGCGGACTTGATCTGCCGGGTGGCGTGGTTGAAGAGGTGTTTCAGCGGAACCTCCGGGTGTCGCTGTCCAGCCTGGACCGGTGGTCGGGGACGTGGGCTGTCATCGGCCGGGGCCGGGGCGCCGAGCTGCAGGGGTGGCTGGACGATGCTCGGAGGTGTTCTGTGGGGCTGGGAGTTGATCGGTAAGCCCTTCGGCGAGCGGTGTGGGGAAGGCTTGCGCGGCGAGCTGCGCCGGGCTGAGCGGCTTATCCGGGGCCGGCTGTTGCGCGTCCGTTGATAGATGGGGTGCGACCTCGGCGAGGAGGAGGTCGGTGACGTTGTGCTTTTCCATGTCGTTCCAGGCCACGAGGGCGTCCAGCAGGGCTCTCTGATCGTTGAGGTCGTCTTGGTGTGGTCGGAGGCCTTGGATGTCGGCTTGGCCGATCCGCCTCATGGTCTGGATGAGAAGTTCCTCGGCGTGTAGCGGGTCGTTGATGAGGCCTTGGGTTGTGGTGGTGGCGGGGAAGGGCGGGGCCGGTGTCAGGTCGGCTGCGATGACCTTCTGGTTGTGGGTTTGGCCGAGGAAGTGGACGTAGTACTCGGTGGGGCCGTCGTTGGGGACGAGGAGGCCGGTGACGCTGCCTCGGGTTGGGTGGCCCAGCAGGATCGCTTCGTCTGCGGCCGGGCCGTCGAGTTGGACGGTGGAGCCGATGGCGTAGACGTCGGGGCTGTTGCTTTCGCTGAGGTGGTGGCCGTGGGCTTGGGCGAGGATGTCGTTGAATTCCAGGCCGCGGTGCTGGGCGTAGTGCATGAGGTCGATCAGTAGATCGCCGAGGAGTTCGCGGGCGTGGGCGTCGTTGCCGCGGTGGTCGAGGTGTTCGGTTTCCTCGAAGAGCGCTTGGAAGGCGTCCAGGGCTGCGGCTCCGAACTGGGCGAACTCTTCGGCGCCGGCTTCGGCCATGCAACCTCCATCAGGTCGGCTGGGGGCGGCGGGTGTGAGGGTCAGGGGCGGTGCTTGCGCGGCTGTCGCGGTGCGTCCGGCGCGGGCCTGGTCGATGGCCCGCTGTCATTGGGGCTGGGGCTGGGC
>NZ_SMKB01000443.1:0-2152 GCF_004348575.1 Actinomadura sp. 7K534 | reverse complement strand
GGTCGGGGGCCGTGCCGCGGGGACGGGTCTTGAGCCGGTCGCCGGCGATCTCCATCCCGGCGGCGCGCAGCTCGTCCACGATGGCCTGGAGCTCGCCGCCGGACGTGTCGGAGCCGACCGCGTCCCGGTAGCGGCGGAGCTGCTCGGGGGTCGGGGCGTACATGCCGCCGGCGGCGAGCAGCCCGTCCGCGTCGACCTGGAGGTAGAAGCCCTCGCTCGTATGGCCGCCCTGGTGGGTCTTGTAGGGCGTCTTGTCCTTGCTGAACCGGAGGTCGCGGTACGGGCGGAAGAGCTTGACCGCGCCGAACTCGTCCTCCAGCTCGGCGCACAGCTCGGTCATCGGTTCGCGTACGTGGCGTTCGTACGTGTCCTTGTGGGCCGACCAGTAGGACTTGCTGTTGTCGGCCTGCAGGCCCTCGTAGAACTCGAACGTCTCGTGGGTGAATCCCTTGAACGCCACGGCTCCCCCTCAGTCGCGGGCGATGACCCGGTTGGTGAGGCTGCCGACGCCGCCGATGGTGACCGTCACCTCGTCCCCGATGTCCAGCGGGCCGACCCCCTCCGGGGTGCCGGTGAGGATGACGTCGCCGGGCAGCAGGGTCATGACCTGGCTCACGTACTCGACGAGGGCCGGGACGTCGTGCAGCAGGTGGGACGTGCTGGAGTCCTGCCGGACCTCGCCGTTCACGGTGGTGGAGATCGCGAGGTCGGCGGGGTCGGCCTCGGTCTCGATCCACGGGCCGAGCGGGCAGAACGTGTCGAACCCCTTGGCGCGCGTCCACTGCCCGTCCCTGGCCTGGAGGTCACGGGCGGTGACGTCGTTGGCGCAGGTGTAGCCGAGGACGACGTCGGCGGCGCGGGACGCCGGCACCTCGCGGCACATCCGGCCGATGACGACGGCCAGCTCGCCCTCGTAGTCGACCCGCTCCGACAGCTTCTGCGGGTACATGATCGCCTCGCCGGGACCGATCACGGCGGTGGACGGCTTCGAGAACAGCATCGGCTCGGCCGGGGCCTCGCCGCCCATCTCCGCCGCGTGGGCGGCGTAGTTCTTGCCGATCGCGATGACCTTGCTCGGCAGTATCGGCGCGAGCAGCCGGACGTCGGCGAGCGGGAAACGCTGCCCGGTGAACGTCAGCTCACCGAACGGATGGGCCGCGATGGCGGCGACGGTGTCCTCCTCCACCACGCCGAAGGCCATGCCGTCGTCGGTGGAGAACCTGGCGATACGCATGCTCGAAAGCCTAGTGCGTCGGTCAGAAGCCGCATGCCCTGCCGTTGAGCTTGCAGCCCTCGGGGGTCGTCGTGGCGCCGGCCGCGCCGAACTGGACCTCCCACGTGCCGCCGGGCGGGATCGCGGGGGCGTCGTCCAGATTCTTGATCTCGACCTTCTCGCCGCCCTCGGCGAGCTTCGCGCCCCAGATGTTCTTCACGTCCGCGCCGGGGGTGCGGAACGTCAGCTTCCAGGTCTTCATCGGCTCGTCGGTGCGGTTGGTGAGGACCATCCGGCCTTCGAAGTACCCCTCGTCCTGCTGGACGAGCTGGTAGGTGATGCCGGTGCCCCGCAGCACCGGGCCGATCGGCGCGGTGGGCACCGGCGGCGACGCGGGCTGCTCACCGGGCGCCCCGCCCACCGGGGGTGCGGCGGGAGCCCCGCTCGACGGCGGCACGGCGGGCGCTCCGCTCGGCGGCGGGCCGCCGGGTGTCGCCGGTGCCGGCCCGCCGCCCTCGGTCGGCGGGGCGGACGCCGCCGGGGAGGTGCCCGCCCCGGCCTTGTCGTCCTCGCCGGACCCGCCGGTCAGCAGCAGCACCGCGACCCCGGCGATGGCGAGGAGCACCACCAGTCCGCCGGCCAGCGCGACGAGCAGCAGCGGGCCCTTCGACCGCGGCGTGCCGGACGGCGGCACCGCGCCGGACGGCGACGCGGCGGGCGGCATCGTCTCCTGCTGCGGCGCCCCTGGCATCGCGTACGCGAACGCCGGACCCGGCTCGGCGGGATTCGGCGGGGCAGGGCTTGATGAGGCAGGACGGCTTCGAGAACAGCATCGGCTCGGCCGGGGCCTCGCCGCCCATCTCCGCCGCGTGGGCGGCGTAGTTCTTGCCGATCGCGATGACCTTGCTCGGCAGTATCGGCGCGAGCAGCCGGACGTCG
>NZ_SMKB01000442.1:0-2171 GCF_004348575.1 Actinomadura sp. 7K534 | reverse complement strand
GGCCGCCATCCGGGGGGACGCCAGGCGGGGGGCCGCCGCTGCGCGGTTGGACGGGCCGAGTGGTTGACGCGCATGACCGGGGTATCCCCAAGGGCGGCGACATGATGCCGCAAAGATCTCAAATCGGGGGTCACATGCGGGCAGACGTCACGCCGGACTCATCGACTGCAATAGGCTTCCGGGCATGAGTCACCCGGAACGACTCGGTTCCTCGGGTGGCGAGTCGGTCGGAACGATCGCGGAGCCTCCTCACGTGAACGAGACGCTGGCCGACTACGCCGCACGTCATGGGCTGAGGCAGAGCGCGGCGCGCCCCCCGCTGCCCAAGTATCTGAAGAGTGTGTGGGCTCGGCGGAACTTCATCTGGGCGTTCGCGTCGGCGAAGAACGTCTCGAAGCACAGCGACTCCCGCCTCGGCCAGGTATGGCAGGTCCTGACGCCGCTGCTGAACGCGGCCGTCTACTACCTGATCTTCGGGCTGCTGCTGAAGCTGAGCCGCGGCGTGCCGGACTTCATCCCGTTCCTGGTGACCGGCGTGTTCCTGTTCGGCTTCACCCAGCGGTCCGTCACCTCCGGCTCCAAGTCGGTCGGCGACAACCTGTCGCTGATCCGGGCGCTGCACTTCCCGCGGGCGACGCTGCCGCTGGCGTACGCGGTCGTGGAGCTGCAGCAGCTGCTGGTGTCGCTGTTCGTCCTGTTCGCCATCATCCTGGCGTTCGGCGAGCCGCTCAGCTTCTACATGCTGCTGTTCGTCCCGATCCTGCTGCTCCAGCTGATGTTCAACGTCGGCATCAGCATGGTCATGGCGCGGCTCGGCGCGTTCAACCGCGACATCACCCAGCTGCTGCCCTTCGTCATGCGGACGTGGCTGTACGCGTCCGGTGTCATCTTCAGCCTGCCGCAGCTCATGGAGCGCAGCGACCTGCTGAAGAACCACGCGTGGCTCGGCGCGCTGCTGGAGGCGAACCCCGCGTACGTGTTCCTGGAGCTGAGCCGGTACGTCCTGCTGGGCGAGTACCGGGGATACGTGCAGTCGACCCTGGGCGTGACCTCCGTGACGCATCTGTGGCTGCTCGCGATCGGCTGGTGCCTGGTCATGCTGATCGGGGGCTTCGTGTACTTCTACCGTGCCGAGGAGCGATACGGCCGTGGCTGACACCAAGGTGCGCGGAGCCATCGAGATCGACCCGAACCGTGAGCCGATCGTCGTGGTGGACGACCTCCACATCGTCTACCGGGTGTTCGGCGCGGGCGGGAAGGGGAACGCCGCCAGCGCGCTCTCCCGGATCGTCCGGCGGCAGCACCGCCCCACGATGACCGAGGTCCACGCGATCAAGGGCCTGTCGTTCGTCGCCTACCGGGGCGAGGCCATCGGGATCATCGGCACCAACGGCTCCGGCAAGTCGACGCTGCTGAAGGCGATCGCGGGGCTCCTCCCCCCGCACAGGGGCGGCGTCTACACCGACGGCCAGCCGTCCCTGCTCGGCGTGAACGCGGCCCTGATGAAGGACCTCACCGGCGAGCGCAACATCGTCCTCGGCTGCCTGGCGATGGGCATGACCCCGGCCGAGACCAAGGCGAAGTACCAGGAGATCGTGAACTTCGCCGGGCTCAAGGAGGGCTTCATCCAGTACCCCATGCGGACGTACTCGTCCGGCATGGGCGCCCGGCTCCGGTTCGCGATCGCCGCGGCCAAGACCCACGACGTGCTGCTGATCGACGAGGCGCTCGCCACCGGCGACGCCAAGTTCAAGAACAAGAGCAAGCGCCGGATCGAGGAGCTGCGCAAGGAGGCCGGCGCGGTGTTCCTCGTCGCCCACCAGCTCGACGTGGTCAAGGAGACCTGCGACCGCGTCATCTGGGTCGACGAGGGCCGGATGCACATGGACGGCGACCCCGAAGAGGTCATCGCCGCCTACACCGAGGCCACCGGCAAGTAAGGACCGAACCGGGTCAGGGCCACTGAAACAGCGGGTCAGTGGCCTGTAAGGCCCCGCGCGAGGGAGCCCGTGGGGCTCGGGTGGCCGGCGGGACCGGTGAGGCCAGTGTGACGCGGAGTTACCGGATCGTCTCTGGATGAAAAGCGAAAGTAGATCTACTTTCGAGGGAGAACCTCAGCGGCGAGGGAGGCTCCCATGGCCGACCGGCTCACCCCCGACTCCCCCCGAACC